>NZ_PUED01000045.1 GCF_003024925.1 Paramuribaculum intestinale | reverse complement strand
GTGCGAAGTTCGCTACATACAGCCCACATTCATCATCGACTACCCCATCGAGATGTCGCCGCTGACCAAGCGCCACCGCAACAACCCCGAGCTGACCGAACGCTTCGAACTGATGGTCAACGGCAAAGAGCTGGCCAACGCCTACTCCGAGCTCAACGATCCCATCGACCAGTATGAGCGCTTCGTAGAGCAGATGAAGCTCAGCGAGAAAGGCGACGACGAAGCCATGATCATCGACAAGGACTTCATCCGCGCCCTCGAATACGGCATGCCGCCTACATCAGGCATGGGCATCGGCATGGATCGCCTGGTGATGCTCATGACCGGCCAGACCACCATACAGGAAGTGCTCTTCTTCCCACAGATGCGTCCCGAAAAGACCGCCCGGCGCGACACTCCCGCACAGTTTGCCGCCGCAGGAGTGGCCGAAGAATGGGTGCCCGCACTCCACAAACTCGGAGTGCTGACCCTGCAGCAACTCGCCGCGACAGCGTCGGCGGGCAAACTGCAGCAGGATCTATGCGGACTCAACAAGAAGTTCAAGCTCGGACTGACCAATCCCTCGGCCGATGACGTAAAGCAGTGGATCGCCACCGCAGCATCGGCATCGACCGAAGAATGACATCCGCCACCACAGCGGAGAGCCGCCGGCCGACACCTGCCGACGGCGGCTCCCCTGCCGGAGCGGGACAACTGATCATCAACCATACCATGAAGTGTTTCAACGACCGACCGACGGCAACAGCATTCAGACCGAACGCTGCCGGACGCCTGTCAAAACCGATTACCCACCTATGAACTTTCCAGGTACAATAGCCGTCATGGGCGGAGGAAGCTGGGCCACGGCTCTGGCTAAGCTCCTGCTCGAAAACTGCGAATCGATCATCTGGTATATGCGGCGCGACGACCGCATAGCCGACTTCAAGCGCCTGCGGCGCAATCCGGCCTACCTGAGCGACGTCATTTTCGACATAGAGCGTATCGAATTCTCGTCGGACATCAACGAAGCGTGCCGCAATGCCGACACGCTGCTGCTGGTCATGCCGTCGCCATATTTCAAAGCCCACGTCGACAAGATCACCATCGATATATCCGACAAATATGTAGCATCGGCCGTCAAAGGGATCGTACCCGACGGCAACCAGCTCATATCCACATACATGCAGCGACGGTTCGGAGTACTTCCCGAACGCACCCTCGTAGTCAGCGGACCATGCCATGCCGAAGAGGTGGCACTCGGCCGCCAGAGCTATCTGACCGTCGGAGGCCACGACCTGTTCATGGCCGAGAAATTCGCCTCATGCCTTAGCGGCAAGACCCTCAAGACCATCACCTCAAGCGACGTCGACGGCATTGAATACGCCGCCGTGCTCAAAAACGTCTACTCCATAGCCGCCGGCATAGTCCACGGACTAAAGAACGGCGACAACTTCCTGGCAATGCTCGTCAGCAACGCCATCAGGGAGATGGAACGCTTCATCTACACCGTCTATCCGCGTCCGCGCCAGATATGCGACTCCGTGTATCTCGGCGACCTGCTCGTCACCTCCTACTCACGCTTCAGCCGCAACCATAATTTCGGCTCGATGATAGGCCGCGGCTATTCCGTCAAGGCAGCCAGGATGGAGATGGAGCAGACCGCCGAAGGATATTACGGCACCAAATGCATCCACGAGATCAACGAGCGCTACGACGTGCCTATGCCGATACTCGACGGAGTGTTCGACATACTCTACCGTGGCATCAACCCCTCGAAGGCCATCGCCAAGATGAGCGACACGTTCATCTGATCCATCCGGTGAACACTACTCCCCGTTCGACCGTTATACACCGAAGGAGCATCCGCCGCCTGACGGCAGTGCATATTACAGAAACTTATCACTTTATCAAATGGATACCATCAAAGTAAACATCAGCAACGCTTTCGGCTCCATAACCGAAAGCACCGTAAGCGCCATGCTGCCTGAAGCATCCGAAGCGCTCGCCAAAGTCGACAACGGCAGCGGAGCCGGCAACGACTTCCTCGGATGGGTGAAACTCCCCTCGGAAACCACAGCCGACCTCGTCGACGACATCATAGCCACAGCCGAGCGTCTGCGCAAGGAGTGCGAATATGTGGTGTGTGTAGGCATCGGGGGCTCATACCTCGGCGCCAAGGCAGTCATCGAGGCCCTGAGCGACTCGTTTGCAGCCTACCGCTGCGACAACGGCGCTACGAAAGTGGTGTTTGCCGGACAGAACATCGGAGAGGACTACATGCATGAGCTGCTGCAGCTCCTCGACGGCAAGAGATTCGGCATAGTGGTGATCTCCAAGTCGGGCACCACCACAGAGCCGGCAATAGCCTTCCGTCTGCTCAAAGAGAAGCTCGAGCAGCAGGCCGGCAAGCAGAAAGCCGCCGAACTGACCGTAGCCATCACTGACGCCAAGCGCGGCGCCCTGCGCCAGCTCGCCACCGAAGAGGGCTACAAGACATTTGTCATCGCCGACAACGTGGGCGGACGCTTCTCGGTGCTCACCCCCGTAGGTCTGCTCCCGATCGCAGTGGCCGGCTACGACATCCGCGCACTCCTTAACGGAGCCGCCGAGATGGAGGCCGCCACAACCGCAGCATCGCTCGACAACCAGTCGCTGCTCTACGCCGCCACCCGCAACGCGCTCTACCGCGCAGGCAAAAAGACCGAGATACTGGCCAACTTCAACCCCAAGCTCCATTATTTCGGCGAATGGTGGAAGCAGCTCTACGGCGAGAGCGAGGGCAAGGACGGCAAAGGCATATTCCCCGCTGCGGTCGACCTCACCACCGACCTCCACTCCATGGGCCAGTGGATACAGGAGGGTGAGCGCACCATATTCGAGACCGTCATCTCCGTAGCCGCGTCCGACCATGAACTGCGCGTCCCCGCCGACAGCGACAACCTCGACGGACTCAACTACATCGCAGGCAAGCGTATCGACGAGGTCAACAAAATGGCCGAGCTCGGCACACGCATAGCCCATGTCGACGGCGGAGTGCCCAACATCCAGATCACACTTCCGGCGCTTCAGGAGAAATGGCTCGGACAGCTCATCTATTTCTTCGAGAAGGCCTGCGGCATAAGCGGCTACCTGCTCGGAGTCAACCCCTTCAACCAGCCCGGCGTAGAGGCCTACAAACGCAACATGTTCGCGCTGCTCGAAAAGCCCGGCTACGAAAACGAGACGGCCGCCATACGCGCCAAGATGTAAACCGACACAGACTCTGACGCGACCTCACTGCAGACGTCAGACTCACGCTACGACACAAAAACCGTCCCCTGCAAGCCATATCGGCCGGCAGGGGACGGTTTCGTATATCGGCCGGAGCCGAACGGCTCCGGCCTATTGTCAGGATCAGCGTATATAGTTGCTCACTTTCAGATCGCTCACCTTGCTCTCAAACTGTCCAGCCTTGGCCAGAGGCAGCACGAGAGTCTGCAGGCGATACATCTTGTTCTTGCCCTCATTGTACCACTCGGTAGTGTTGTCGAGGCTGCAGAAGAGCTTGCCGTCGACATACAGGCGGGTGGCCTTGTTGGTGCCGGTGATGCGGATATCCACCTTCTCGCCAGGATAGGGACGGAAACCGAAGTCATAAAGATAGCCGTCGCGCATGAAGCCCAACATACCCTTCACGGGGTCAGCGAGATACAGCTTAGAGTCGAGCGATTCAAACAGCACTGTTCCGGGCTTTTCGAGCGTTGCATCGAGAGTAAACTCCAGAGTCCAGTCATATCCTACGTCGGAAATGCCGGTCGACTGTCCGGGGCGCAGCTGTGCCGTATCGTAGACCACCGAATGCGGATCGCCGACGCGGGCCAGCCTGTTGACGCCGGGAGCCTCGGCCAACTGCTGCGAGGCAGCTCTGAAATCGTCATAGGGAAGTGTCACCGACGGTCCGTCCCACAGCTTGGCAGCCATCACGGGAAGAGCGTCCATCACGCGGTGGTGCACATCCTGCACCGACACGCCGTTGCCCACATGGTCGTTCCACACGGCGAAATAGCCGCCGACGAGAGCCGTGTCGCGCTCCTCGAACTGCACCGGACCCACACGCGCCGGAGTCCACTCCTTGTAGAGCCACTCGGTGTTGAGATAATCGTGGTAGTAACCGGCATTGGGCACTATATACACCATGCCGTCGGGGATTGAGTTGATCTTGAATCCGAGGCGGGCCATCTCCTTGGGATCGGCATAACCGTTATACCATGCGTCGAGCATCACACCCTGCGTCTTGACGGGAGTCTCGCCCGGAGCTGTCGACAGCGACCCCCATACCCACGGAGTCTTGCCGTAGCCCTCTACAAGGCGGATGTAATGGTCCATGAACGAACGGAATCGCTCGGCCGTCTCCTTCTGTTTGTCAAATCCGGGATAATCCTTGCCGAACTCGTCGGTGCCGATATGCATGTAGCGGCCTGTGAATACCGGATCCGGACCGCCAAGATATTCATGGAAAAGCGAGTCGAGAAACGGCATTGTGGCCGGATTGAACAGATCGAGATGATCCTCGCCGAACTCCTTGCTGCCTATGCCGCGGTAGCGTGCGAATGCCAGAGCATGAGCCGGAATGTCTATCTCCGGAACGATCTCCACCATATCGCCTGCCGACGTGCGCTGCAGGTCGCGCATCTGCTGCTTCGTGTAGTAGCCGTCGCGCGAAGTCAATCCGGGGAAAGTGTCGCTCTCCATGCGGAATGCGGCATAGGTCTTGTCCCAGTCATTGGCAAAATAATACGGGAAGCCGTTGTCGTTGAGATGCAGACGCAACGAATTGATCTTATAGTACGACAGCACCTTTACCAGATCGTCGACATAATCGAGCGGGAAAAACTTACGCCCTACGTCGAGCGACAGGCCGCGCACCGGATAGTCGGGCCAGTCGGTGATCTTGCCTTTCGGGACAGCCTGTCCGGGAGTCTGCTGCGCGATCTGCAATAGCGTGCGCGTACCCCAGTAGACACCTGTAGGGGTAGGCGACGATATGGTCAGACGGCTGTCGGCGGTCATCGTGTATCCTTCGTCGCCAAGACGGCGGTCAGCCTTGATTTTCAGCTCCACATCGGAGGCCGCAGCCTTGCCCGACACCACTTCGAGCGCAGTGCCGAACATGCGCTGCCAGTCGGCGGCGAGAGAGTCGGCCACAGCCCGCAGAGCCGGATCAGCCACGACTATGCGCGACGACGTGGTGATGTTCAGCACTCCCTTCGAGCCTTGCCACTGGCGCACCTCAGGCACCACGAAAGGCTTTGGATTCGTACCGCCCGGAGCGGCCGACGCCGACACCAACGCGCAGACAAGCGCGAGCGCGGCGAGAATGGTTTTCTTCATGATAAATCTGTATATTGAAAATTATAAACGAAATCCATTGATTTTTCACAAAATTAGCAAATATTTCCACAACTATGCCATCATCAGGTGAAATGATGTACCACAGACGCTAACTGTTTTGTTATTGGGAATAAATATAGTAACTTTGCACCCTCAAAACCAAATCATTTCTCCTTAATGAGGCATATACGACTGTTAACCGCGCTTCTCACTACGGCTGCGTCGGCTCTGTGCGCTCCGGCCATAGAGCTGCCCGACAGCACATTCAGATATTCGGCCGAGGTCAACGCCACCGTCAGCTCCGGAGCCAACACCCCCTTCTGGCTCGTCAACAACCGCTTCGGCCTGTCGTCGATCGAGAAAAACAACGGCTACGTGCGCGCGTCGCTGTTCAAGGACGCCCGCAAAGAGGGCCGACGCCTTACGTGGGGCGCCGGAGTGGATCTGGCTGTACCCTGGAACTTCACCTCGTCGTTTGTGGTGCAGCAGCTCTACGCCGACCTGCGCTACCGCAATGCCGAGCTGTCGGTGGGATCCAAGGAGTGGACCGGAGGATTCAACAACCTGCGCCTGTCGAGCGGCGACCTGCTTTTCTCCAACAACTCCCGCCCCATACCGCAGGCGCGGCTGTCGCTGCCCGACTACGTCAAAGTGCCGTTTACCAACGGATGGATCGGCATCAAGGGCTATCTGGCCTACGGAGCCTTCACCGACGACAGCTGGCAGCGCCACGCCGCCAAGAACGGAGCGCGCCACACCAAGCACGTGCTGTTCCACTCCAAAGGCGGCACGCTCATGGTGGGCGACACACAGCGCTTCCCGCTCACTTTCGAAGCCGGACTTCAGATGGGCGCCCAGTTTGGCGGACAGTCTATGTTCCAAGGTCAAGTCATCGACATGCCCAACGGCTTCAAGGACTGGATCAAGGTATTCTGGCCATCGGCCGGAGGAGGCGACACCCCCTCGTCGGAACAGCTCAACGTCTATGGCAACCACACCGGCGAATGGGATTTCCGCCTCAAATGGGCACCGGCGGAGTCGGACTGGTCGGCGGCACTCTACTACGAGCACTTCTTCGAGGACCACTCGATGATGTTTTTCGACTACACATGGCGCGACATGCTTCTGGGCGTGGAGGTCAACCTGCCCAAAAACCCGATAGTCAGCGCCTTAGTTTATGAATATCTCTACACCAAAGACCAGGCCGGCCCGGTCTACTGGGATCACACTCCGGAGATACCCGAACAGGTGAGCGGACGCGACCAATACTATAACCACGGCATCTACGCCGGATGGCAGCACTGGGGCATGGGCATAGGCAATCCGTTGCTCATATCGCCGGTCTACAACCGCGACGGCTCCCTGTCGTTCAGACACAACCGTATCAAGGGCCATCATCTCGGCGTCGAGGGCAACCCCGTGCCGTGGCTCACCTGGCGCATGCTCCTGAGCTATTCGCGCAGCTGGGGCACCTACGACGCCCCGACACCGAGAGTGCTTGGCAACGTCAACACACTATTCGAAGCCACCATCCGTCCGCCAAAGCTCAAAGGATGGTCGGGAACCATATCATTTGCCACCGACGGAGGATCCCTGCTCGGACCGAGCCGTGGCGCCATGCTATCAATCAAAAAGACCGGATGGCTATGAACAGACCGCACACAACCAACTGCGCCGCAGCCATATTGGCCGCCATACTGATCATTATCTCCGCCACCTCATGCCGCAAAGGCGGCATCAACGGCGATCTCGACGGACAGTGGCGCGTGATCACAGTTGAAAACCTCGACGACAACACCGTCAGCGAGCCATACACCCTCTTCTATTGCCTCTATCTCCACACGGCCAACCTCACCAACCCGGGAGTGAAGGCCACCGCCAACATGACCTACGACAAAACCGACAGACGGCTGACGCTCGAATTTCCCTACGGCACCGATCAGCTCGCACCGTGGGGCATCTACGCCTCGCCGACCATTTTCAAGATAGAGCATCTCAACCACCAGACACTCGTCGTCACATCCGACAAGGCAAGGATCACGATGAAGAAATTCTGACCGAATCATTTGCCGAAGCCACACTAATTTAGTAATTTTGCAAACCGCGTCCGCTATCGGCGCTCTGCTGGGATGCCTTAACACTAACCTTAAAAGCAAGATGACAGTGACTCTCCATTCTGCTCACACTTTTATTCAGACCGATATATGACCACCTGGATTATCTGCTGCTTCCTGTCGACGCTGCTGAGCGTCCTCTTTGCGGGAATACTGATTCCGCAGATTCTTCTGGTGTCGTACCGTCGCAAACTGTTCGACATGCCCGACGAGCGCAAGATCCACCGCGGCACCGTGCCCCGCCTTGGCGGCATAGCCTTCACGCCGGTGATCCTGTTCAGCGTGTCGCTGCTTCTCGGCATGTCGATACTCATGGGCAACACCGACATGGAAAACATGATGCGCATCAACGCCCAGGCCATATCGTTCGGACTGTGCGCGCTGCTGCTCATGTACCTCACCGGAATGTCCGACGACCTGATCGGAGTGCGCTACCGCGCCAAGTTTGTCGTGCAGATATTCTGCGCCGTGCTGCTCATCGGAGCCGGAATGTATGTCAACGACCTCCACGGCATCATCGGCCTGGGTCATATCTCGCCATGGTTCGGCATTCCGCTGACGATACTTATCGTGGTATATGTGGTCAACGCCATCAACCTCATCGACGGCATCGACGGCCTCGCATCCGGGCTTTCGAGCGCGGCGTTCATCATCTACGGCACAGCGTTCCTGATGATCGGCAAGCCGATCTTCGCCATGCTGTCGTTCGCCTGCCTCGGAGTGCTGATACAGTTTTTCTACTACAACGTATTCGGAAGCGCCGAACGCAAAAAGAAAATATTCATGGGCGACACCGGCAGCCTGACCATCGGACTGCTCCTTGCCTTTCTGGGACTCGCGCTGCTGCAATGGTCGCCCGACAAATTCCCCACATTCCGCACCAACCCGATGATTCTGGCCGTCTCGCCGCTGATCATCCCGTGCTTTGACGTAGTGAGGGTGTTTCTCCACCGCGTGCGCCGCCACGGCAACCCGTTCCTCCCCGACAAGACCCACATCCACCACAAGATGCTGGCCATCGGACTCAACCAGCGCCTTGCCATGGTGCTCATCGTGGTGGCATCCATAACCTTCAGCATAGCCAACATACTGCTGTCGCGCTATATAGAAGTCAACCTGCTGCTCATACTCGACATCCTGCTCTGGACGCTGGCCAACCTGTGGCTCACCCGACACATACGCAGCCGCGAACGCCGCCTCGGCGTGAAGCTCATGGATCACGAAAATCCGACCAAAGAAAAAGATTCCGACAACCAACCGCACAACAACAACGACTGATGACGTCAAAGAGATTTTTCAGTTTCGGCCTCATTATAGCCGCCATGCTCACGGCTCTGACCGCATGGGCCAAAATGACCGACCAACAGGTAATCGACTACATCAAGCGCCAGAGCGCTGTCGGCAAAACCGAACAGCAGATAGGCAAGGAACTGCTCGCAAAAGGCGTCACACCCGAACAGATAGAGCGGCTGCGTGAAAAATACGAAGGCATCGAATCCGACACCAAGACCAAGAAAAGCAAGGACGGCTCCACCACTGCCTTAGGCAAACTCGAAGGCACTCGCGACAGCCGTCTGCGCAAAGCCCTCGAACCCGACGACAAGACCATCTCGACCATGACCGAGGTGTTTGACGTCATGACACCCGACTCGCTCGCACTGCTTCAGGACACCGTGGCCAAGCGCAAGATATTCGGTCATGATCTATTCAACAACAAGGCGCTCACATTCGAGCCGAACGAAAACATGGCAACCCCGTCGGACTACCGCCTCGGACCGGGCGACGAAGTGGTCATCGACATATGGGGAGCCAGCGAGGATGAGATACGCGACGTCATATCGCCCGAAGGACGCATCATGATCGAACAGATCGGACCGGTCTATCTCAACGGCCTGACCGTGGCCGAAGCCAACGACAGACTGCGCAAGGCATTCGCCACCAAATATGCGGGAGTAGCCGAGGATGAGACCGACGTAAGCCTCACCCTCGGACAGATACGCTCGATACTCGTCAACGTGATGGGCGAGGTCAACATACCCGGATCCTACAGGCTGTCGCCGTTCTCCACAGTGTTCAACGCCATCTACCGCGCAGGAGGCATCAACGACATAGGCACGCTCCGCAACATCCACGTGATACGCAACGGAAGCCGTCTTCTCGACGTTGACATCTACGACTATCTCTTCGGCGGACACGCCAACTCGGCCTCCGTCAGACTGCAGGAGGGCGACGTGATCATAGTGCCCCCCTACGAAAATCTTGTCAGCGTGGAGGGAGGCGTCAAACGCCCGATGTTCTATGAGATCCGCGAGGGCGAGTCGCTCCAGAAGCTGCTCGGATATTCGGGAGGCCTCGCCGGCGACGCATTCAGCGAACTGGTGACCGTCAGCCGTCCGACCGGCCGGCAGAACGAGATCTACAACGTGGAGAAGGCCGACTTCAACACCTATCAGCTTCGCGACGGCGATGTGGTGAAGGTAGGCACGGTCGTTGACCGGTTTACCAACCGCGTGGAGCTGCGCGGCTCCGTGATGCGTCCGGGCATGTATGCCATCGGCGACGACACGATGACACTCCGCTCGCTGCTGAAGCAGGCACAGGGACTGGCCGACGACGCATTCACCACACGCGCAATACTCTACCGCGAAGGCGAGGGCGAGACGCTCAAGGCAATGGGTGTGGCTCTCGGCGAGATTCTTGCCGGACGGGCGTCCGATGTAAAGCTACTGCCCAACGACATACTCGTGGTGGCGAGCGTGCATGAAATCGTCGACCACGGCGAACTGACCATCAACGGTCAGGTGACCAGCCCCGGCGACTACCCCTACGCCGAAGGCACCACCGTCGAAGACCTCATAGTCATGGCCGGAGGTCTGCTGCAGGGCGCATCGACCGCACGCGTCGAAGTTTCGCGCCGCATCATCGACCCGCAGAGTCTCAAACCCACCGAAAACACAGCCGAGATATTCACCTTCGCCCTCAAGGACGGCCTCGTGCTCGGCGGCGATCCCGAATTCAAGCTCAAACCCTACGACATCGTGGAAGTGCGCCGCTCTCCCGGCTACCAGACACAGAAGCTCATCGAGGTCGACGGCGAAGTGCTGTTCGACGGACAATATGCCCTGCAGCGCAAGAACGAACGCATCAGCGACATAGTGCGACGCGCCGGAGGCGTCACCGACGGAGCCTATCTCAAGGGCGCCCGACTGATGCGCAAAATGACCGACGACGAGAAGGCCGCACGCGACGAGTCGCTCAAACTCGCCATGTCGCAGTCGGAGGACTCGATCAACATAGAGCAGCTCTCGCTCAGCGACGTATATTCCGTAGGCATAGAGCTGGAGAAAGCGCTCTCGCAGCCCGGAAGCTACTATGACCTGGTGCTGAAGGACGGCGACAAGCTTATCATACCCGAAGAGATCAGCACCGTCAAGATATCAGGCGACGTGATGTTCCCCAACGTGGTGGGCTACGTGCCCGGCAAGAAGGTGGACTACTACATCAACCAGGCCGGCGGATATGGCGAACGCGCACGCAAGAACAAGGTGTTCATCGTCTACATGAACGGCACAGTGGCACGCGCCAAGGGAGGTTCGGTTCTGGAACCGGGATGCCAGATCATCGTGCCGTCCAAACCCAAGACCGGCGGCACCAACTGGGCGCAGGTGATCAGCTACGTAAGCTCGTTCGCATCGCTCGGCACCATGGCCGCCACCATCTACTCAATATTCAAGAAGTGATGACCAACGACAAAAGCGACAAACTGACCGACGGCAGCCACATGGCGCCCGACGACGATCAGCAGGAGATAGATCTGCTCGAACTCGCACGCAAGCTCTGGAACGGACGCCGCACACTGCTCCGCTGGGCCATCTACGGCGCGGTGGCCGGAATCGTGATAGCATTCTCGATCCCGAAAGAATACACCACCACCATCAAGCTCGCGCCGGAAGCCACCAACAATCAGGGCATGAGCGGAAACCTCGGAGCGCTTGCCGCCATGGCCGGCATATCGGCCGGATCAAGCACCGGAGCCGACGCTATTGGCACGCAGCTCTACCCCGACATTGTCAGCTCGGTGCCTTTCGCCATCGGACTGTTCGACGTCAAGGTGACCGACAGAGAAGGCAACGACACCATCACCGTACGCCGCTATCTCACCGAAGAGATCTCAGCGCCATGGTGGAGCTACATCACCTCGCTGCCCGCACGCGCCATAGGCGGAATCAGAAGCCTCTTCAGCGGCAGCGACGACGCCGACGACCTCCGCAAGCCCGATGCATTCCGACTCACCCCCGACGAAAGCGGCATAGCCGCCGCCCTGGCATCGAGAGTCAGCGTCGAATCGGCGGCCAAGACATCGGTCATCAGCATCAGCGTGACAATGCAGGATCCCATGGTATCGGCCATGCTGGCCGACACTGTGGCCGAACGCCTTAAGGAATATGTGATCGGCTACCGCACCAACAAGGCACGCAAGGATATGGAATATGCCCAGAAAATCAACGACGAGGCACGACAGGCCTACTACGAGGCCCAGCAGCGCTACGCCAGCTACGTCGACAACAACCAGGGCATAATACTCCGCTCCAAACGCAACGAGGAGGAGCGCCTGCAGAACGAGCAGGCTCTCGCCTTCAACCTCTACAACACCACCGCCCAGCAGCTTCAGGTGGCCAAGGCCAAGGTGCAGGAGATCACCCCGGTGTTCACCGTCGTGCAGCCATCCACCGTGCCGCTCGCGCCCTCCAAGCCATCGAAAATGCTGATACTCGTCGGATGCGTATTCCTCGCTGTAGTCGGCGCCTCGGCCTGGGTATTGTTTGGCAGCGACGTTCTCGACACATTGCGCAAGGCTCGCCAGAAGGAGGGATAAGGTCATGAAGTGGACACGGCTGATAGCACTGTTCGTCGCAGCCACGATGCTGGCCGGCTCCGGAGTCTACGCCGAGCCGCGCCGAAAGAAACCTCGCATCGCCAAGCCGCTCCGCAAGATACACACCGACACCATCGCAATTCCCGACGACATAGTGTTTGACTCGTTCGACACCCCTGCCGAGGAATCCGCCGAATCACCCTCCTTCGCCGTAAATTTCTTCTCCGGCGACGAAGCGATCATGGGTCCCACGCAGATCGATCCCGAAACGATGTGGCTGTTTGTCAGCCAGCGCAATCCCGACTTCCCTATCGAGATAGCGCAGGCGTTCTACGACGTAGGTCAGATCTACGGCATACGCGGCGACGTGGCGCTGTGCCAGTCGATACTCGAGACCGGATGGTTTCTCTACACCGGCGGCACAGCCGTCAGACCCGAGCAACACAACTACTGCGGACTCGGAGTGACGCGCAAAGGGATACGCGGACACGCCTTCAAAGATCCCCGCGAAGGGGTGACCGCCCAGATACAGCATCTATACGCCTACGCCAGCACCGGACGCCTGCCTAAAGGCGAGGGACTGGTCGACCCGCGGTTCAGCCTCGTCAGTCGCGGAGTGGCATCGACATGGCACGACCTCAACGGACGATGGGCCGCCAACAACCACTACGGCACACAGATAATGAAACTCTATGCCGACCTCTGCGCCTTCAGCGCATCGCGGCAATAAACAACCCCACACATACAATCCAACCATCACCCACATGGATCAGAACCGACACGACGACAACCTTTCGCTGCTCGGACAGTCGAAAGCCACCCAATATCCCACCGACTACGCGCCCCAACTGCTCGAATCGTTTGTCAACCGGCATCCCGACAGAGAGTATCTCGTGACACTCCGATGCCCCGAATTCACATCGCTCTGCCCCATCACCGGACAGCCCGACTTCGCGCAGATAATCATCAACTACATACCGCGCCAGCGCATGGTGGAGAGCAAATCGCTCAAACTCTACCTGTTCAGCTTCCGCAACCACGGCGACTTCCACGAGGACTGCGTAAACATCATACTCAACGACCTCGTGCGGCTCATGGATCCGCGCTATATAGAGGTCAAAGGCATATTCACCCCACGCGGAGGCATTGCCATACACCCGTTCGCATCATACGCCGACGACGAGCATCAGGAACTGGCCCGGCAGCGCATGCTCGCAGCCATGGCCGACAAATGACCGACCTCTACAACAACGACACCATACGATCATGGAAAAAGACACATTGCTGATATACAGCGGCGGACTTGACTCCACCACACTGCTGTGGGAATACGCCCCGCGCATAGCCCTCGCCGTCAACTTCTCCTACGGAGCCAACCAGAACGAACGCGAGGCCGAATGCGCCCGCTGGCAGTGCCGCAAGGCCGGCATCGAACTCATAGAGATACCGCTCGCGTTCATGAAACAATACTTCAAAAGCTCCCTGCTCGAAGGTCCCGACGCTGTGCCCGACGGACAATATGCCGGCGACAACATGTCATCGACCGTCGTACCCTTCCGCAACGGCATCATGCTCTCCATAGCCGCCGGAATAGCCGAAAGCCGCGGACTGCACCACGTGATGATGGCCAACCATTCGGGCGACCACGAGGTATATCCCGACTGCCGCCCGCAGTTTGTCGAAGCCATCAACGCCGCCATCTCAGCAGGCACCTACGCCGGAATCACACTCACCGCTCCCTACACCGGACTGACAAAAAACGAGATAGCACTGCGCGGAATGCGTCTGGGAGTCGACTACGACCACACCTACTCCTGCTATCGCGGCACGCCGCAGCACTGCGGCAGCTGCGCTACCTGCCGCGAACGCCAGCAGGCGCTGCGCTACGCCCGCGAAGCCCTCGAAGACTGACCTGCGGCCTCGCCCTGGATCACCCGGAGCCACGCCACTCCCACAATGAGCCATCTCCATCAGCCGTCCTCAATGAGGCTTCTACGAAACAAAGATCACATGAAAGTTTCTATGACGGATTCCTCGGCATTTCCATGAAATCCGCCTGTAAACTTTTTCTGACGCAAAACGTTTGCCAAAAGAAAAAGAATCACTACTTTTGCGCTCCCCGCACGCAAAGCGGATCGCAAAAAGGACAATAACGAACAATCAAAACAATCATAGCCATGTACTGGACACTCGAACTTGCATCAAAACTCGAAGACGCTCCCTGGCCCGCGACCAAAGACGAGCTCATCGACTATGCCATGCGCTCAGGCGCCCCGCTTGAAGTGATCGAAAACCTTCAGGAAATAGAAGACGAAGGCGAAACCTACGAATCCATCGAAGAAATCTGGCCCGACTACCCCTCCAAAGAAGACTTCCTCTTCAACGAGGAGGAATATTAAGCCAAAATTGGTTGATTTTATCAACTTAAATATTTGAAATACAAACGATTGACAAGTGATAAATAAACTTGTCAATCGTTTTTTATTGTCTTTCATCGCAAAATAAACTTGTCTATTTTCAAGTAGTTAGCTTGCCAAAAATTTGTTAACTTGCCTATTTATAGCTATATTTGCACCATATTCCGAACTTGGTGAGTATTTAAATAGTTATCTTCTCATCTTGGTGAGTACTTAACCTTTCAGAAATAAGAATATGGGCAGACAAAAGAAACCTTTCCCTCTCGGACATTTCCAGCTTCGGTATCCGAAGAATTACGTCAAGTCGAAAGTTTATCCTGTGGAAATAGAATATATCTTTGGTGGCAGACCAATCCGGCGCAGCATGAATATATCTGTTGCTGTGGCCGACTGGAACCCTAATGGCAACAACGGGCGTGGCGAGATTCGTGCGTCTGTTCCAGACAGCGCACGTTTCAACAAACTTCTGCTGACAAAGGTCAATAAGGTTGATGCCGGATTGAATGAATACAATCAGAAGTTTCCCGGTCAGATCAATGAGGATATAAT
>NZ_PUED01000044.1 GCF_003024925.1 Paramuribaculum intestinale | reverse complement strand
TGTTAGAGGCCCTTTACGTGACCGGGCCCGCCCATTACGGCGGGTTCGGGCGTGGGCCATGCATAGTTAATGTCGCCGCGGAGCGGTTTGCAGGTCATCACGATGTGAGGGCCGCCGTAGCTCTTGCGCAGGGTGACGGTCACCTTGGGCACAGTGGCCTCGCCGTAGGCGTAGAGCAGCTTGGCGCCGTGGAGTATGACGCCGTTGTATTCCTGACCGGTGCCGGGAAGGAATCCGGGCACGTCGACGAGGGTCACCAGAGGGATGTTGAAGGCGTCGCAGAAGCGCACGAAGCGGGCTGCCTTGCGCGATGCGTTGCTGTCGAGCACACCGGCAAGATATTTGGGCTGGTTGGCCACGATGCCGACGCTCTGTCCGTTGAAGCGGGCGAAGCCTATGATGATGTTCTTGGCGTAGTCGCGCTGCACTTCGAGGAATTCGCCGTTGTCGATGATGGCGCCGATCACCTCATACATGTCGTAGGGACGGGTGGCCGAGTCGGGAATGATCTCGTTGAGCGAGTCCTCCAGACGGTCGATCGGGTCGTCGCAGGGCATCACCGGCGGCTCCTCGAGGTTGTTCTGGGGTATGAAGCTGAAGAGCTTGCGGATCACCTTCAGGCACTCTTCGCCGTCTTCGGCGGCAAAGTGGGCCACGCCGCTCTTGGTGGAGTGAACTTCTGCTCCGCCGAGCTGATCCTGGGTCACATCCTCGCCGGTGACGGTCTTCACCACCTTCGGGCCTGTGAGGAACATGTAGGATATGCCCTTGGTCATGATGGTGAAGTCGGTGAGGGCGGGGGAGTAGACGGCGCCGCCAGCGCAGGGACCGAGGATGCCCGAAATCTGGGGTATCACACCCGAAGCGAGGATGTTGCGCTGGAATATCTCAGAGTAGCCTGCGAGAGCGTTGATGCCCTCCTGGATGCGGGCGCCGCCGGAGTCGTTGAGGCCGATCACGGGCGCTCCCATCTTCATGGCCATATCCATGATCTTGCATATCTTCAGGGCCATGGTTTCGCTGAGCGATCCGCCGAACACGGTGAAGTCCTGTGCGAAAACATATACCAGACGGCCGTTGATGGTGCCGTAGCCTGTCACCACGCCGTCGCCGAGATAGCTTTTCTTTTCCTGTCCGAAGTTGTGGCAGCGGTGACGTACAAACATGTCGATCTCCTCGAACGATCCCTCGTCGAGGAGCTGTGCGATACGTTCGCGGGCGGTGTATTTGCCGCGGGCATGCTGTTTCTCGATGGCTTTTTCGCCGCCGCCGAGACGAGCTTCATTGCGGAGCGCTATAAGCTCCTGAACCTTTTCAAGCTGGTTGCTCATATAGAGTTGTGTTGTGGATTGTTGTCAATAGATTTCTTGCGGCGTCACTTCTTGGCGGGATCCTCGCAGAGTTCCACCAGAGTGCCCACCGACGATTTCGGGTGTATGAAGGCTATGTTGAGACCCTCGGCTCCCTTGCGGGGCGCCTTGTCGATCAGGCGGCCGCCTTTCTCCTCGATTTCAGCCAGGGCGTTGGCCACTCCGTCGGCCACGGCGAAAGCTATGTGCTGGATGCCTCCGCGACCGCCGTTGTTGGCGATGAACTTGGCTATGGCGCTGTCTTCGGCCGTGGGTTCGAGAAGCTCGATCTTGGTCTGTCCGACGCGGAAGAAGGCTGTGCGCACTTTCTGATCGGCCACCTCTTCGATAGCGAAGCACTTGAGGCCGAGCATGTTTTCGTAGAACGGGATTGCCTCGTCGAGGCTCGGCACGGCTATGCCGACGTGTTCGATGTGGGAAATGTCCATTGTGGATTAAATAAAGTAATTGTAATTGTTTGATTTTCAGTAAGTGTATGCGCATTGCGGCCTGTCGTGGCGTTTTATGGCGCCACGCGATGCCGCTTTGCACCGCAAATATACTAAAAAAACGTTGATTACCGTGCCATGCGTCAAATATTTATCCGCGGAAAAATATACGGCGTGCCGCCGTTGGATTATGCGAAAAGCCCTGCATCGGGATGTTGATTCCCGGTGCAGAGCCTGTGGTGTTTGCGTCGGTGTCTGCGCAGGGCAGTGGCCGGTCAATAGAAGCGGCGGATGCCCATCACTTCGCGGACTTCGGCCAGAGTGCGCGATGCGCGTTCGCGTGCTATTTCCGCACCTCGGCGCAGCACGCGACCGATCGTTGCGTCGTCGCTCTGCAGGTCGAGTATGCGCTCGCGTATCGGCAGTGTGATGGCCAGTATGTCGTCGGCAAGCTGCTTCTTGAGGTCGCCGTAGCGTATCGAGCAGTCGGCGTAAGCGTCGCGGAAGTGTTTCACTACCTCGGGAGTCGATGTCAGTTCGAGAAGCGTGAACAGGTTTTCGACTGTCGGGCTGACGGGTTGGCCGGGAGTCTTGGGGCCTTCGTCGGTGACGGCGCGCATCACCTTCTTGCGCAGTGTCTTTTCGTCATCGATAAGATATATGCAGTTGCCTTCGCTCTTGCCCATCTTGCCGGAGCCGTCGAGTCCGGGCACCTTCACAGGCTTGCCCCCGAAGTCGAAATTGGTCGGCTCGGGAAAAAGTTCCACTCCGTAGAACGAGTTGAAGCGGCGTGCGAAGCGTCGTGTCAGTTCGAGATGCTGCTCCTGGTCCTTGCCTACCGGCACCTTATGGGCTTTCTGGATCAGTATGTCCACAGCCATGAGCGTAGGATATGTGAGCAGGCCGGCATTGACGCGCTTGTTGGAGTCGCTGCCTATGATCTGGCGCTCGATGTTCTCGTCGTCCTCATCAACCTTTATGCCGAGCTGCTTGCGTGCCTTGTCCTTGAAAGATGCGGTGCGCATCAGCTCGCCTATGCCCACATGCATGTTGAGCAGCAGATACATCTCGGAGATTTCAGGCACATCGCTCTGCACGAACAGGGTTGACTCCTCCGGATCGAGTCCGGCGGCAAGATATTCGGCCACGATGGAGCGCACATTGCGGTGGAGCTGTTCCGGATCGGGATTGGTGGTCAGAGCGTGCAGGTCGGCCACAAAGTAGAGGCAATCGTAGTCGCGCTGCATCCTGACGAATTTGCTCAACGCTCCGAAGTAGTTGCCCAGATGCAGGTTGCCGGTGGCTCTGATGCCGCTCAGCACTGTTTCTTTTCCATTCATATTCTTTGCTGGATGTTTTCGTAGTTTGTATGCCGCAAAATTACTCATTTTCCGGCGCATTTCAAAACCACCTTAAATAGCGATGACGGCCAAGGCCGGCTTTCGCTGACCTGGCCGCCATCGGCGGATAGTTTCGAATTATGTCGGTGTCTTACTGGTTGGCGAGGCGGAAGCGCACCGGAACGGTGTACCACACGTTCACGCTGTGTCCGTTCATCTTGCCGGGAATCCAGTTGGGCATCTTGCTGACCACTCTCACAGCTTCTTTGTCGAGCTCGGGGTCTTTGGAGCGCAGCACGTGTGCTTTGTCTACTTTGCCGTCCTTGCGGACCACGAAGCGAACGTGTACTACGCCTTGTATGCCCTGCTCGGCTGCGATCGGGGGATATACGAGGTTTTTGTTGAAGTATTCAGCGAGAGCCTTTGTGCCGCCGGGGAACTGGGGATCCTGCTCTACGGCGTCGAACACCTGCTCTTCCTTAGGCTCTACCTTCTCCTCGACCACTACCACGTCTTTGTGCTCCTGTGCGTTGATGATGTCGTCGACACCACGGTCCTCGTTGACGGCGCCGATGGCACGGTCGTCGTCCTTAAGGTCGTCCTGCGACTTGATCTCCTCCTTCACTTCCTCGTCGGGAACGACAAGGATTTCAGCAGCTTTGGTAGTGTTGAGAAGCTCCTCCTTGATCACTTCGGGCTTCTGCTCTTCGATGCGCTGGGGCTCATCTTCCTCGGGCTCTTCATCGACCTCATCGGTGATCATCTCGGCCATGGCCTGCTCGATGGTATCCTCGGGGCGGGCTTCAGCCGACTTGATCACGGTGTTGACCAGGAATGCGAGTGCGAAGAGTATAGCGATCACTATGACGATCACGATCATAGCGCGGTTGTGACGGCTTACCGAGCCCTTGCGGAGCTGATAAGCGCCGAAATCTTTGTTTTTGCCTTCAAAGATTATGTCGCGCCATTCTTTTGATGAAAGATCTACATCTTTTGCCATTTTTTTTCAGCTTTAAGGGTTAATATAAATCGTTCATCAATTATTGCCATGTTTGCGCTGGTAGGCTTCGATCATCAACGAGTCGTTGTGGTTGATGTTGTCGATCTGGTAGCGCGAAATCTGGTTGATCTGCATTTCGTCGAGCGCGCTGATCAGGCTCTCCCATGAAGCTTCGGGTGTGGCCTTGATCACAACTACGGGGCGGGTCAGTGTGGAGTCGTTGCGGATCTCCTTGGCCATTGCCTGGTAGATGGAGTCGTTCTTGTCTTTGTTGGACGAGAATTCCTTGTTGCGCCATTTTACCTTCAGGTCGTTGATTTTGGTGAGTACCTGCTTGTTGCGGTCGTGGAGAATCTTGCGTATGCCTCGCTGGGTGGAGCCGTCGTTGCCGAGGAACACTTCCTTCTGGAGGTTGGAGTCCTCGAGCACGCCGTCGTTGTTGTCGTCGACGAGCTGGGGCTGTCCGGTGTAGTAATACACAACATTCTTTGCTCTTCCATCATCGTCTCTGGCCACTTCGCCGTTGTCCTTGCGGGCGGTCGAAACGATGAGCGTGATAGCCTCTGATTCTTTAGCTTTGTTCATCTGCTCCTGCTCCACCTTCTCGTTGGTCGGGAGGGTGATCTGCAGGGTCTGCGACTTTATCATCGTGGTGCAGAGCATGAAGAACGTAATCAGAAGCATGTTCATGTCGACCATCGGGGTGAAGTCGACGTGGATCTGCATCTTCTTCTGGGTGCCTTTTTTCTTTTTGCCGCCCTTGTCTGATTGTTCGATCTGTGCCATAATGAATTAGTCTTGCTCTGTTTTTAACGCAGTCATCAAGCTGAAGCGGTTCATCTTCAGAGTCTGGAGGTTGTCGAGCACGTGGTGAACGGTCGAGTAGGGGGTCGACTGGTCAGCCTTGACAGCTATGCCTTCGCCTTTTTTCATGGCGCTCTGCAGGTTGTCGTTGCCTGACGAGTAGATCGCACGCATCCAGATCTGGAATTCGTTGGGCTTGGTGAGGTCCTTGTTGTCATCGATAGGAATGCCCACATCTGAGCGGCTCATATCGGAGATGACTTTGTCTTGGTCGGTCTGTGACATTCTCAGGAACGTCGGCAGTGCCTGAAACGGAACTCCAAACATGTTGATTTTGGAGAAGGCGTTGGCGTCTGCTTCGGTCAGTTCCACTTTCTTGTTGGGATGGAGCTTGTTGTATTCGCTGACAGCTTTTGTCAGGATCTCCTTGCGGATGGGCTCCGAACCCCATTCGCCGTCGGCCACGTTGGGGTCGGCTTCACCGGCGATTGAGATGAACACTTTGCCTTCGGGAGAGATGAGCACCTGCGCCAGGTTGGCGGTGGGCACCTTCAACTCCGATACCGACGACGGTGTGAGCACCGTCACAGGCTCTTTCTGAAGGAAAGTAGAGGTCAACATGAAGAAAGTAAGCAAAAGAACAGTCACGTCACTCATCGCGGTCATGTCGATGAGGGTACTCTTTCTTTTAATTTTTACTTTTCCCATATTACAGATTAAGGTGTTGTAGTTTGATTAATGTGTAACAGGGGATCAGTGGGTTGCTGCAAATGTCTGCACGATAGAGAAACCGATCTCGTCGATAGCGTAGGTCAGGTTGTCGATCTTGTTGGTGTAGAAGTTGTAGGAGATTACGGCGAAAGCACCGGTGGCGATACCGAAGGCGGTGTTGATAAGAGCCTCCGAGATACCGGTCGACAACTCGGTCGAGTCAGGAGCGCCCGACTGTGCGAGGGCCTGGAACGACTTGATCATGCCGATCACAGTACCGAGAAGTCCGACGAGTGTACCGAGAGTGGTCATGGTGGCCACGATGGGGAGGTTCTGCTGGAGAGCCGGCATTTCGAGAGCGGTGGCCTCCTCTACTTCCTTCTGGAGAGTGGCGATCTTCTGCTCCTTAGAAAGGATGGTGTTCTTGTCCATCTCCTCGTAGCGAATGAGAGCGGCCGATACTACAGCGGCAACCGAACCCTTCTGCTTCGAGCAGAGAGCCTGTGCGCCGGCGATATCGTTCTTGGCCAGGCAAGCCTTCACACCAGCGACAAACTTGGTGATGTTGCCTTTGCCTTTGGCGCTCGAAAGGGCGATCCAGCGCTCTACAGAGAGGACGATTACGGTGAGGAAGAGTGTCTGCAGCACGGGCACGATCACGCCGCCCATGTAGATGGTGCCCCAGATGTCGTGGGGGTGACCGTCTTCAAAGTGCGATTCGTGGCCGAACCAGAAGATGAAAAGACACACTGCAACGAAGAAGCAGGCGATGATCACCAAGAACGCGTTCTTGATACCACCAACTTTGCTACCTTCTTTTTTTGCCTGAGGCTTTGCGGCCGTTGCAGGCTGGATGGGCTTTTGAGCTTCCATAATTGATAATTACTGATTGATTTTGTTAAGGTTATAGATTGTTTTGAAGTGTCTGTGAGAAGATGGCGTCTTCCAGGTATCTATCGTTTGGGAGGGGAGGCGCGGCTCGGTATGGCGGGCAGCATCGTTTCCCGTGGTAATAGACTTGGCGAGATGCCGATGGCGTCGCGCACAGGCGTTACGCTTTTGCAAAAGTATTATTAGTTTTTCATTCACGCAAAAAAAAAGCGATTTATTTTCATGTTTTGAGCCATATAGATTGTGGAATGAATGTATTGGATACGTTTTGGCAATAATTTGTTAATGATTCGAAATTTTTTAGGTAACTTTGCGGCATAACCAATGCTCCGCAGGGGAGATAATGTGAAACAATGACTTATACATTGAAACTCAAACGAGGACTCGATCTCAGGATTGAGGGTGCTGTGGCGCCCGACGCTCCGGTCGAGACGGTCAGTCCCGCCGCCGTGGCTGTGTGTCCCGGCGACTTCGAGGGTTTTCTGCCCCGGCTTGATGTGCGCGAGGGCGATGCCGTGGCGCAAGGCCAGCCTCTTATGCATGATAAGAACAACCCGGAGATAAAACTGTGCTCGCCGCTGGCCGGCACGGTGGAGAGTGTGGTGAGGGGCGAGCGCCGGAAGATACTCCGTGTGGTTGTGAAGGCGTCGGATGACGCCGTGGCCGCGCCGGCGGCATTGAGTGCCGATGGCCCGATGCAGCTGCGTCAGGCCATGCAGCAGTCGGGACTCTGGGCCGAGATGCGTCAGCGTCCCTATGATATAGTGCCCGATCCGGCCGTAGAGCCTCGCGATATATTCGTGACGGCTTTCGACTCGGCTCCGCTTGCGCTTCCTCTCGAAAAGCATCCCGCCGTCAGCCAGCAACGCCTTGATGCGGCTGTGGCTGCGCTGTCGCAGCTGACCGCCGGACATTTATATGTATGTACACGTCGTGATTTCGCTCTCAATGTCGGGGCGCCTGCTCTGCATTATGTGGTCGACGGGCCTCATCCGGCCGGAAACGCCGGTGTTCAGATAGCCAACATAGCTCCGGTCAACAAGAGCGAAACCGTATGGACACTCTCTCTGGTGACACTCTGCCGCATCGGTCAGCTCATTATCGAGGGACGGCGCGGATTCGACACTCTGGTGGGGCTATGCGGCTCGGAGGTGAAACGTCCTCATGCCATAGCCACCGTCGACGGCGCCGACATAGCGCAGCTCGTCAGAGGGCAGCTGAAGGATAGCGGCGCACATCTGCGGATAATATCGGGCAATGTGCTCACCGGAGTAAAAGTGGATGTCGACGATTATCTCCGCTTCCCCTACCGTCAGATCACTGTCATACCCGAGGGCGACGATGTCGACGAGTTCATGGGCTGGGCGTCGCTCAGTCCCGCAAAGATGAGCGTGAGCCGCTCGTTCCCTTTCAGCCGGTTCACCCGCCTGTTCCGCCCCGACGCACGTATGCTCGGCGGCCACAGGGCCATGATAATGTCGGAAACCGCCGACAAGGTGATGCCGATGGACATAATGCCCGAATATCTGCTGAAAGCCATAATCTCGCGCGATATCGACCGGATGGAGGCGCTGGGCATATACGAGGTGGCGCCGGAGGACTTTGCGCTTGCCGAATATGTCGATCCGTCGAAGACCGAAATGCAGAAGCTCGTACGCGAGGGGCTTGATTATCTCAGAAAAGAAACAGAATAAGAGACTATATGTCACTGATAAAGAAGTATCTCGACCGTGCACGTCCGCATTTTCAGCCGGGCGGACGGTTTCAAGCGCTGCATAGCGTGTTTGATGGAGTGGATACATTCCTCTATACGCCGCGCGACACCTCTCGGAGCGGCGTGCATATCCACGACGCTCTCGACTCTAAACGTGTGATGATCATTGTGGTGGTTGCTCTGCTGCCGTGTCTGCTGTTTGGCATGTATAATTGCGGCTATCAGAATTATCTCGGGTCGGGTCATGCCGATTTCCCGTTCTGGGAGCTGATGGTCTACGGTTTTCTGGCAATCCTGCCGAAGATCGTGGTCACCTATCTGGTGGGACTCGGCATAGAGTTTGTCGTGGCGCAGTGGCGTCATGAGGAGATCCAGGAGGGATTCCTCGTCACCGGCATCCTTATTCCGCTGATATGTCCGATCGAAACGCCGCTGTGGATGATGGCTCTGGCCACGGCCTTCTCGGTGATATTCGTCAAGGAGGTGTTCGGCGGCACAGGCTACAATATCTTCAATGTGGCGCTGGTGACACGTGCGTTTCTGTTCTTCTCCTATCCGGCAAGCATGAGCGGCGACCGGGCGTTCATCTCCGCCCGCCCCATCTGCGGGCTTGGAGGAACGGTCAACTTCGCCGACGGCATATCGGGCGCCACGCCTCTCGGACAGGTGGCCACCCATGCCGGAGGTCCGCTCGAAATCCATAATATCGTGGGCGATCCGGTCAGCAACTGGGACGCATTCCTCGGACTGATCCCCGGATCGTTCGGCGAAACCTCCACCCTGTGCATATTTATCGGCGCGGCGCTTCTCCTGCTCACCGGTATCGCCAGCTGGAAGGTGATGCTGAGTGTCTTTGCCGGAGGATTGCTTGCCGGAGTGGCCGTCCATGTGCTGCAGAATTCCGACTATCCGGCCTCAATGCTCACTCCCTGGCAGCAGATCATCTACGGCGGATTCGCCTTCGCGGCGGTGTTCATGGCCACCGATCCTGTGACTGCCGCGCGCACCGGCGCCGGCAAGTACATTTACGGACTTCTCGTGGGAGTCATCGCCGTCATCATCCGCACCTACAACAACGGCTATCCCGAAGGCGCAATGCTCGCGGTGCTGCTGATGAACGCATTCGCTCCGCTGATCGACTGGTGTGTCGTTCAGACAAACATCAACCGCCGTCTAAACCGTGTAAAAGCAAAGCCATGACCATCAACAAGCAAAGCAATCTATATACGATAGCCTACATAGCGGCACTCGCTGTGGTAGTGGGCGCGGCGCTCGCCATAACCTCTCTCTCGCTTCACGACCGGCAGCAGCAGAATGCCGACCGCGACAAGATGCGTCAGATACTCGCGGCGGCGCACATCACAGTTCCGGCCGACAGTGTCATAGCCGCCTACAAGCGCGATATCACCGACGCCTACATAGTCAATGCCGAAGGCAAGCGGGTAGAAGGCGATGCCTTCGACGTGGATGTCGACGCGCAGACCAAGATGCCCGCGCTGCGCCGCCTGTTGCCGGTCTTCGAGTGTCGTGCGGCCGACGGAGAGATGAAATACATCATTCCCGTCTATGGAGCGGGTCTGTGGGGGCCGATATGGGGCTACGTGGCGTTTGATGCCGACGGCTCTACCATCTACGGCGCCTACTTCGCCCACAAGGGGGAGACGCCCGGCCTCGGAGCCGAGATTGAGAAGCCGGCGTTCAGCAGCGAATTCATAGGCAAGACGGTGTTCAAGCAAGGCGTGTTCATGCCGGTTGCCGTAGTCAAGGCCGGACAGAAGCCGCTGGGCGGAGAGGACTACGTCGACGGCATATCGGGCGGCACCATCACCTCAAAGGGTGTAGGAGCCATGCTCTCCGACTGCCTGACGCCATACGCCGCATTTTTGAAAAACCTCAGTCAGAAGAAATCCAATTAAGCCATGGCAGAGAAAATCGACAACAAAAGCGTGTTCTTTAACCCGTTTTCCGCCAACAATCCGGTGGTGGTGCAGGTGCTCGGCATCTGTTCGGTGCTTGCAGTCACCGTAAAACTCGAGCCGGCGCTGGTGATGGGAATGTCGGTGATAGCGGTGCTGGCGTTCTCCAATGTCATCATATCGTTGATCCGCAACACCATCCCCACCAATATCCGCATCATCGTGCAGCTTGTGGTCGTGGCGGGTCTGGTGGTCATCGTCGATCAGCTGCTGCAGGCCTACGCCTACGATGTCAGCAAGCAGCTGTCGGTGTTTATCGGTCTGATCATCACCAACTGCATCCTCATGGGACGGCTTGAGGCGTTCGCCATGGCCAACCGCCCGTGGCCTTCGCTGCTCGACGGCATAGGCAACGGTATCGGCTACGCGCTGGTGCTCGTCATCGTCGGCTTTTTCCGCGAGCTGCTCGGCAGCGGCACCCTGCTTGGAATGCAGGTGGTGCCGCAGTGCTTCTACGATGCCGGCTATGTCAACAATGGCCTGATGATACTTCCCCCGATGGCTCTGATAGTAGTGGCCTGCATAATCTGGATCCACCGTTCGCGCAACAAGGATCTTCAGGAACACTGAATGATGTCATAGAAGAATCTCCCACACATTACACAACTGTATGGAAAACATCAATCTCTTCATACGCTCGATATTCGTCGACAATATGATATTCGCCTATTTTCTGGGCATGTGCTCGTTTCTGGCGGTGTCAAAAAACGTAAAGACGGCATTTGGTCTCGGTGTGGCCGTGACATTCATGCTGGTGATCACTCTTCCGGTCAACTGGCTGCTGCAGACCTACGTTCTGAGTCCGGGCGCACTCGCGTGGCTCGGCGAGGAATACGCCTCGGTCGATCTGTCGTTTCTGTCGCTGATAATGTTTATAGCCGTGATAGCCTCCATGACGCAGCTCGTGGAGATGGCCGTGGAGAAATACAGTCCGTCGCTCTACGCCTCGCTCGGCATCTTTCTGCCGCTGATAGCTGTCAACTGCGCCATACTCGGCGGCTCGCTGTTCATGCAGCAGAGAGGCTTCGCGTCGTTCTGGACCGCCACCTGTGCCGGCGCAGGCTGGGGCATAGGATGGTTGCTTGCCATAACGGCTGTGGCGGCCATACGCGAACGTATCGCCACCTACTCCAATGTGCCCGCTCCGCTCCGCGGCATAGGCATCACTTTCATAGTCACGGCACTGATGGGTATAGCCTTCATGTCGTTTCTGGGTATTAAAATCTGAAGTGTCATGAATGTCAATATTCTAACAGCGATTCCGCCTACAGTCGTGGCCGGCACGCTACTGTTTCTGACCGTAACACTGCTGCTTGTGGTGGTGTTGCTTGTGGCCAAGCGCTATCTGGTGCATAGCGGCAAGGTGGATATAGAGATCAACGGCGACCGTCATGTCGAGGCAGAGTCGGGCAAGTCGCTGCTCTCCACCATGGCCGACAGCAATGTGTTCCTGCCGAGCGCGTGCGGCGGCAAGGGCAGCTGCGGACAGTGCCGCGTGCAGGTGTTCGATGGCGGAGGCGACGTGCTCCCCACCGAGGCCGTCCACTTCAACCGCAAGGAGATGAAGGATTCGTGGCGTCTGGCCTGTCAGGTGAAGGTGAAGCAGGATATGAAGATCGGTGTGCCGGCGTCGGTGCTCGACATAAAGGAGTGGGAGTGCGAGGTGATCTCCAACCGCAATGTGGCCACCTTTATCAAGGAGTTTATCGTGGCTCTGCCTCCGGGCGAGCACATGGACTTCATCCCCGGATCATACGCGCAGATCAAGATACCGCCCTACGAGATGGATTATGACCGCGATATAGACAAGTCGCTGATCGGCGAGGAATATCTGCCGTCGTGGGAGAAGTTCGGACTGTTCACGCTCAAATGCCGTAACACCGAAACCACCGTGCGCGCCTACTCCATGGCCAACTATCCGGCCGAAGGAGATCGCATAATGCTTACAGTCCGCATAGCCACGCCGCCGTTCAAGCCCAAGCCCGAGGTGGGATTTCAGGATGTGATGCCTGGCATAGCCTCAAGCTATATATTCACTCTCAAGCCGGGCGACAAGGTGCGCATGAGCGGTCCCTACGGCGATTTCCATCCGATATTTGATTCGGGCAAGGAGATGATGTGGATCGGCGGAGGCGCAGGCATGGCTCCGTTGCGCGCGCAGATCATGCATATGACCCGCACGCTGCACACCACCGACCGTGTGATGAATTTCTTCTACGGCGCGCGGGCGCTCAACGAGGTGTTCTATCTCGACGATTTCCTGCAGCTTGAGAAGGATTTCCCCAATTTCCATTTCCATCTGGCGCTCGACCGTCCTGATCCCGCAGCCGACGCAGCGGGCGTAAGCTACACTCCGGGCTTTGTGCATCAGGTGATCTACGATACCTATCTAAAGAATCATGACAATCCCGAGGATATCGAATATTACATGTGCGGTCCGGGTCCGATGAGCGCGGCTGTCAACAAGATGCTCGATTCGCTGGGTGTGGAGCCTGAAAACATCCATTACGATAATTTCGGAGGCTGACCGCGGGATGTACGTAACGATACCGAAACCGCGCCGTGACTCACAGTTGTCATGGCGCGGCTTCGGTTTGGTGTCTTTTGACCGGTGTCGGTTGTTGTCAGCAGGCTGCAATGCCGAATAGTCGGCGGGCATTGTCCGAAGTAAGATCTGCCACCTCCTGCATGTCGATGCCGAGTATCTCGGCAAGGCATGAGGCCGTGTGCGTCAGATAGGCGCTTTCGTTGCGGCGTCCGCGCATCGGCACCGGGGCGAGATATGGCGCGTCGGTCTCGAGCAGCATCCGTTCCGTCGGGATGGCCTTCACGGCATCGGGTAGCGTAGATTTCTTGAATGTCAGTATACCGTTGATGCCGAAATAATATGAACCGGTCTGCAGTATGCGTTCTGCGTCGTCGGCCGTCCCGCCGAAGCTGTGCATGACTGCCGATACCGCAGGATGGCTCTGTAGCACTTCCAGCGTTTCGTCGAGCGCGTTGCGGCAGTGGATTATAACCGGCAGTCCGCGCTCTTCGGCCAGGCTCAGCTGCGCGTCGAACGCTTTCATCTGCTGTGTGCGTCGCGACGCGTCCCAGTAAAGGTCTATGCCCACTTCCCCTACAGCTGTGTAAATGCCCGACAGCAGTTCGTCGTGTATCTTATGCAGGGCTTCCTGCCAGTCGTCGCCGACCTCTGTCGGGTGCAGACCCATGGCCATCGACACGTGAGCCGGATGCGCGGCCGCAAGCCGTTTCATCGGCTGTATGGTGGTAAGGTCTACGTTGGGGAATATCATGTGGGTCACTCCTGCGCCGACGGCGCGGCCAACCGCATCGGGAGTGCCGTCGCCGTTCACGTCATCTGCGAATTCGGGCAGATACAGGTGGGTATGGGTGTCGATCAGTCCGGTCATCGTGTGCGGTCCACTGTCAGCATAGCCAGATCGGTGAAGAATCGCAAGGCCTCCGGCTGCAGTCGGGCTGTAGCGAGGCGTGCTGTAGCGTTGTCGGCGTAGCGTCGTATCAGTCCGAGACACCGCTGAGGCAGTCCGAGGGTGTCGTAGATCTCTCTTACGCGTCTTATCTTCTCCTCGCGTGGCGACGGATTGCTTATCTCTGCGGCTACTGTACCGGTAGTATCCTCGGCAAGAGCATTTATCAGAAGCCATGTCTTCTTGTCGCAGGCTATGTCGCCGCCTATCTGTTTGCCGAATGTGGCCGGATCGCCATAGGTGTCAAGATAGTCGTCGCGAAGCTGAAACGCGAGTCCGAGGCTCTCGCCATAGCCGTAGAATGCGTCGGTCACGGTTTCGTCGGCTCCGGTCATGACAGCTCCGAGCGCGCAGGCGCATCCGAGCAACACCGAAGTCTTAAGTCTGATCATCTCCATGTATTCCCCGACGGTAACGTCGGTGCGGCTCTCGAAGTCCATGTCGTGTTGCTGACCTTCGTAGATCTCCATGGCTGTGCGGTTGAACAGTCTCATGACGGGGCGCAGCTTCGCCTCGTCACACCCCTTCATCATCGCGGTTCCGGCCAGTGTCAGCATGGCGTCGCCCGAGAGTATCGCCGTGGCTTCGTTCCATTGGCGGTGGACGGTCGGACGTCCGCGCCGCATGTCGGCCCGGTCCATGACGTCGTCGTGGAGCAGAGTGAAGTTGTGGAACAGCTCTATGGCCGCGGCCTGATTGACGGCGAGGTGTCGGCCGTCGGGACTGATCGCGTCGGCCACGGCGAGTGTGAGCACCGGGCGTATCCGTTTTCCTCCGGCCTGAAGCGTGTAGCGTACAGGATCGTATAGCCCTGCCGGAGCAGCGGGTATCTCAAGCTGTCCGACGGCTTCTTCGGCGGCAGCGGTGTATTGGTCTATGTGGAGCATTGTTTGTGGAATTTTGCTATGGTGTGGGTGATATGTCGGGGCCGGTCAGTGTTCGCCACGGTATCCTTGCCGGAACGCTTCGAGCGCTTCCGGATCGTCGGCGTAGTCGGACTCGATAGCTTGCAGAAGCGTGTCGTCGGCGTTGTCGGCACGCATTATGGCTCCGAGCCGCCACGGTTTGGTCGACACTACGTAGACATGTGCGAGCTCTTCGGGTGACAGTGTGGATCTGATCGAATCGAGCGAGCGTACAAAGCCGCGTGTGCGTCCCAGTGAGTCGCTGTCGTAGATCGACATGAGTTCGCGGGTCAGACTGCGTGCAAAGTCGCGGTCGGCCGGAGAAGCGCTTTTGAGCCATCCGACGAGTGCCTCGGCGGCTTCTGTCGTGCCGGCTTCGGCCAGCCGTTGTGCCTGCTGGTCGGCCGGACGCTCCGGGTCGATAGTCGGTGTCGACGAGCATCCGGCGAGCATTGCCGACAGCATGATAATGTGAAGTGGACGTTTCATGCTGCAAAGTTACGAAATTAGTGGCGCAATGTAGCGTTGATGCCGTTTTATCCGTTTTTCAGCACGTTGTCTTTATCGGGCGCTCCGCCAACGTCTGTCACCGTTGCCTCAAAGCTACCGCTGCTGATCATAAGTAACTCTTAGAGAGTGTTTGAATTTAACACGAAGAAATATATATGGACTTCTTTCTATCCTCTCAAAGGTCTTTTCGGGCGATTTGTGTCAGGTTTCATCAGTCACGATGCCCGCATCGCTCCCTCCTCAACTGACGCAAATCTCTCCGAAAATCCTCTTTGAG
>NZ_PUED01000043.1 GCF_003024925.1 Paramuribaculum intestinale | reverse complement strand
CCACTACTATGTAGCTGCCCTTGTCGAGCACCTGACGGACGAACGCCTTGATCTCGTCGGCGGTGATCGATCCGGCCGTGGCTACATTGTCGTTGAAGGTGTCGATGCCAGTACGCTCCCATGTGGTGAGCGCGGAGAGCCAGTTGCCGTTGCGCTCCTTGCCTTCGGTGTAGGATTTGATCATGTATTCCTGCACGCGCGACAGCTCCTCGGGCTTGATGTCGGCCGCGAGCTCCTCAAACTGTTCGGCGATGATGGCGAGCACCTTGTCTTTCATCTCCGGCTTCATGGGGAAGGCGGTCTGGAAGATGACGTTGCGCGGAGCGTCGAGAGTCATTGATCCCGATGCGCCGATCGAGTAGACCGCGCCCTCCTTCTCGCGCACGATGTCGTTGAGGCGGCGTGAGAGTATCTGTCCGGCCATCGACGCTATCTGGCTGTTGCGGCTGTCGGCGGGCATGTCGGCCACCTCGAATATGGCCACGTAGGTCTGCGGTGTCTCCATCTTGACCGACTCCTGGGCCGTGCGGCTGCCCTCCTGTATGAGGAGCGACGGCTCGAACTCGGTCACCTTTCTGACGGCTGTGGCCGGGTCGCCGGGGAGACTGGCTATATACTGCTCCACGAGCGGACGGAGGGCGTCGGTGTCGACATTGCCCACGAAGGTGAACGTGAAGTCGGCGGCATTGGCCGTCATGGCGCGCGAGATGCTGATGATCTGACCGCGGTCGGCGCGCTCCACGTCGCTTACGGTGGTCATGGCCGCACGGGGCGAGCCGCCGTAGAGGTTCTTGAGCACGGTGGTGTTGAACTGGAACTGCGGCGTGGCCTCCTGGTTGTGGATCGACGAGGCTACCGACTTCTGCAGGGCCTCGAACTCGTCGGCCGTGAAGTTGACGGCCGTGAAGCTCATATAGATCAGCTCCATGAGCGTGGGCAGATCCTTGGGTACGGTATTGCCGACCACTGAGCGCGAGAACGCGCTCCAGTTGAGTCTCACACCGGCCTGCTTGCCGGCGAGATACTTCTGCAGATCCATATTGGAGTAGTCGCCGAGGCCATACTGTGAGAGGGCGTCGCTCATGAACAGCAGCGAGGCGGCATAGTCGTCGCCGAACTTCGGCGAATATCCGCCGTTGGCCACTGCCGAGAAAAGTATCTCGTCATCCTTGAAATCGGTCTTCTTGATCACCACCTTGGCGCCGTTGGAGAGAGTCCATTCGATGGTGCCCCACTGCGGGTTCTCCGACGTCGACACGATCGTGCCGGGCTTGGGCATCTCGGGGATGAGCGGCTCCGACTTCACTTCGTCGACAAACGGCTCGATGGTTTCGGCGTCGACAGCCGCCAGGGCTTCGGCAAACTCGCTGTCGGTGGGGTAGCGGCCCTCGGAGTTGTCGGGCAGCAGAGCCATGAGCACACGGTTGTCGGACACCGGCAGGGCGGCCAGAGCCTGATTGATCTGCGCCACCTGCACGTTCTGGGCTATCATCTGCACCATCGGCCATTCGGCCTCGATGCCGGGGATCGGCTCGCCCTCAAGGAAGTTGTTGATGTATTCCCGCACGTAGGAGGAGTTCTCACACTGGCGGCGGTTGTTGTAGGCACGCTCCATGCGCGAGAGATACTCGCTGCGGGCGCGGTCATACTCCGTGACTGTGAAGCCGCCCCGGACCGCACGCAGCAGCTCGCGGTAGGCGGCAGCGAGAGCCTTGGGGTGGTCGCCGTCCTTCGACATGGCGTAGAGATCAAGCGCGTCCTTGGTCTGGGCGATGAAGAACTTGCCCATCACGGCCTGTGCTCCGGCAAACGGGGCGTCGGGACGCGAGGCGATGTCGTTCAGGCGGGTGTTGAGCATGGAGGTGATCATCGACTCCACATATTCCTGCGCGTAGTAAGCGGGGGTGTTCTTGAGTTGCTCGGGGAAGGCGTCGCTCTTGATCATCAGCACTGTCAGGGAGTTCTGCTGCTCCTTGTCGTGGCCTATGGCGTAGATGGTGCCCTTGTTGTCGCTCACCGGGAAGTAGACGCGCTCTTTCGGGTCGGCGGGCATCTCGATGTCGGCAAACATCTCCTTGATCTTGGCCTCGATACGGTCGGGGTCGATGTCGCCCACCACGATGATGCCCTGCAGATCGGGACGATACCACGTCTCGTAGTAGTCGCGCAGAGCCTGATGGGGGAAGTTGTCAACCACCTCCATGGTGCCTATCGGCAGGCGGTGGCCATATTTCTCGTCCTGATAGATCACAGGCAGGAGCTTCTCGAGTATGCGCATCTGTCCGACATTGCTCTGGCGCCACTCCTCATGGATCACGGCGCGCTCGGCGTCGATCTCCTCAGGGAGCAGCAGCAGGTCGTTGGCCCAGTCGTGGAGTATGAGCAGGCAGGAGTCCTGCACGCCCTCGCGGGCCACGGGCACGTTGCTGATGTTGTAGACCGTCTGGTCGAAGCCGGTCATGGCGTTGAGGTTGCGGCCGAATTTCACTCCCACCGATTCAAGATAGTTGATCAGATCCTTGCCGGGGAAGTGGGTGGTGCCGTTGAAGCACATGTGCTCGAGGAAGTGGGCCAGTCCGGCCTGATGGTCCTCCTCCTGCATCGATCCGACCTTCTGGGCTATGTAGAAGTCGGCCTGTCCCTTGGGGTATTCGTTGTGACGGATGTAATAGGTCAGTCCGTTGGGGAGTTTGCCTATGCGCACCTCCTTGTCTGTTGGAAGCTGCGGCATCTGCTGGGCCGTGGCCGTCGCTCCGCAGAGCAGGGCGGTGGCGGCTGTCAGCGCAGCCAGGCATCGTTTGATTTTCATACTGCTAATGATATTAAAAAATAGTTTTCGTGATTGGCTTGATTATTCGGATGTTATATGAAGAGTTTCTTTCAAGTGCCGTCGATCGAATCTGAATGCTTTTTCTTAATCTGAATGCTTTTCTTAATATGTCGCGCGAAAAAGCGAAAAGTTGCAGCCGGGAGTCATTTTTCTCGTTTTTTTCTCACCCATGCCACCGAAATCCCCACGCTGACGGCGAGAGCCCACGGATAGACCATGTAGGGCCATGGAGCGGCGGGCGAGATCCCGGCAAGGGCGGTGGCCAGCAGGGTCTGGGCGCCGTAGGGGATCAGCGCCTGCACTATGCACGAGGCGGTGTCGAGCAGCGAGGCGGTCTTGCGCGGGGTGATTCCGTAGGTGTGGGCTATGTCGCGGCTGATGGCGCCGGTGGTGATGATGGCCACGGTGTTGTTGGCCGTACACAGGTTGACGATCCCCACGAGCGCGGCCACGCAGGCCTGTGCGCCGCGGGCGCCGCTGATGCGGGCCGTGAGCCGCTGCAGCAGATAGTCGATTCCGCCGGCCGATTTGATCACGCCAAGCAGCCCGGCGGCCATGAGAGTGATGATGATGAGGTTGCCCATCGAGTCGATGCCGGCGCCCATGTAGCCGCAGAGTGTCAGGGCGTCGTGGCCGCCTGCGAGGCCGAGCGCGAAGGTGGCGGCGATGCCCGCCGAGAGCACTATGGCCACGTTGATGCCCGCCACCGCAAGGGCGATGATCAGCAGATAGGGAGCTATGAGCCATGGCGTGGCTGCGGCGGGACTCAGGCCGGGCATTGCGGTGGTGAAGTCGGAACCTATGAACACGTAGGCTATGAAACTCACCAGGGCGGCCGGGGCGACGATGCGGATGTTGGCGCGGAATTTCTCGTCCATGCGACACCCCTGGGTGCGGGTGGCCGCGATGGTGGTGTCGGAGATAAACGACAGGTTGTCGCCGAAAAAGGCTCCGCCGATCACCGCCGCCACATACATGGCGGTCGGGGCGCCGGCCGCGCCGGCCATCTCGGCGGCAAGAGGGGCGAGAGCCACGACGGTGCCCACCGAGGTGCCTACCGACAGCGATATGAAACATGCGGCCAGAAACATGCCCGGCAACAGCAGCTGCGGAGGAAACACACGGAGCGTCAGCGCCACAGTGGCGTCGACCGCGCCGATCTCCTTGGCCATCGAGGCGAAGGCACCTGCAAGCACGAAGATCCAGATCATGTAGAGAATGTCGCTGTGGCCGGCCGCACGGGAGAACACGCCGATGCGATCGCTCAGACCCCCGCGCATCACCACGCCGATACCCCACGCCGATGCGGCCGTCAGCGCCACGGCTATGGGCATCTTGTAGAAGTCGCCGATCATGGCCGATACAGCCACGTAGAGCGTCAGGAAAACTATCATGGGCGACAGGGCGAGCCATCCGCGCCGCGAAGGTATTAAATCAGTGTGTGTCATATCCGGACGCAAAGTTACGCAACAATTCCCGTCCGTGCAATGCGCGTCTGTCGCCTTCAGCGACTCAATCCGGTCCTGTGGCCCGTTCGAAGTCGCGCAAGGTCGCCAGCAGCCCCGGGGCGAGGATCTCCTCGCATCGAAGGGCAATCTCCCGGGGGATCGGATAGACGCAGGCGGCGATAGAGCCTGCGATACATGCCATGGTGTCGGTGTCGCCGCCGAGCGACACGGCCAGCCGCACGGTGTCCTCGAAGTCGCGGCCGTCGAGAAACGCTATGATTGATTCCGGCACTGATCCCTGGCAGGAGACGTCCCATCTGTAGTCGGGACGGATCTCCTCTATGGTGCGCGTAAGATCGTAGCTGAAGTGCCATTGGATGTAGTCGCGGATGTCGCCTTTCGAAGCGCCGTGGCGGGCCATCCATATCGCGGCGGCCACAGCTTGGGCGCCTGCTATGCCGGCCGGATGATTATGGGTCACCGAAGCCGATATGCGGGCTAATCCGAGGGCTTCGTCGAGGGTCGACGCCACGATCCCCGCCGGGCTCACGCGCATCGCCGAGCCGTTGCCCCAGCTGCCGTAGGGTTGCGGGTCGGAGCTGTGAAGCCATTGGTTGAACCGGTAGCCGTAGCCGGCGTCGGGATATTCGCGCCCGAACTCCTGCATTATCCCGACAAGACGGTCGGGCGAGCGGTCGGAGTCGGGCATGAGCCACCGGGCCACGGCAAGGGTCATCACACTGTCGTCGGTGAAACGGCTCCATGGATAAAACAGATCGAAGTCGTAGAATTTCACCCGGCTGCGCTCGAAAAAAGAGCCTATTATGTCGCCGGCTATAGCTCCGAGCATAAGCGGTCAGTCTCGGTTTTTCTGTGGCATCCCGAAGCGTCCGAACGGGTTGCTCCCGGCCGGCCGGCGGTATCTGACGGCGCCGATGTCGTAGGATTTGTGGCACGAGTCGCAGAGCGGTATGAAGTGCGATTCGAGCGGCAGGTGTGCTTCGTAAAACCGTTCGAGGAATTCCTGCATGTCCACCTCCACGGTGTCGCCTCCGGTGGAGTAGTGCCGTTCGAGTATGTCGCGTGCTATGTCAATGCGTCCCGGAGTGTCTTTGATGTGTGCTGCCTGAAGCTCGGTCTGTCGGCCGCAGTGGCTGCACTGTCCGGCTTTGCGGATGGAGCGGGTGTAGTATTTCACTGCGTTGGTCAGCAGTGTCGCTCCGAAGAGGTCGATGAACTCATCTTTTGTGCCTGTGAATTTTGCCATGGTTGTTTTGTTTGAAGTTGTAAACGCTGCAAATTTAGGAACTGAGGCATGGTTTTGCAAGCCGGATGTCGCGCGATATTCGGGAAAGAACAATCTGTATGGTTCTGTACCGTTCACTGTGCCGTTCGTTATGTTCTCCGGACTTGGTGAAAAATAATTTGCCCGAATGGAATAAAATGCGTAACTTCGCGGCGCTTTTAGCAGTGTGCGGCCGGTCCGGTTGGGCTCGTCGGCTCATTGCGGAGCAGACAGATAATCATTATTATTAACAACCCAAAGAACATGAAGTACGAAACCGTTTTCATTTTAACTCCCGTTTTGTCTGACGTTCAGATGAAGGAAGCGGTAGCAAAGTTCGCTGATGTGCTCAAAGCCGAAGGCGCGACCATCGTCAACGAAGAGCTCTGGGGTCTGCGCAAGCTCGCCTATCCCATCGCCAAGAAGTCGACCGGCTTCTACAGCCTCATCGAATTCGACGCCGACCCGACCGTCATCAAGAAGCTTGAGACAGCTTTCCGTCGCGACGAGCGCGTAATCCGATTCCTCACATTCCGTCTCGACAAGTACGCTGCCCAGTATGCCGAGAAGCGTCGTTCGCTCCGAGCAGGAAAGGCCGCTGCCGCCAAGGAAGAAAATGTAGAAACCACAAAGGAGAATTAAGCTATGGCACAGACACAGTCAGAAATCCGCTACCTCACTCCGCTGTCGGTAGACGTGAAGAAGAAAAAATATTGCCGGTTCAAGAGAAGCGGCATCAAGTATATCGACTACAAGGATCCCGAATTCCTCAAGAAGTTCCTCAACGAGCAGGGCAAGATACTTCCCCGCCGTATCACCGGCACTTCGCTGAAGTTCCAGCGCCGCGTGGCACAGGCCGTGAAGCGTGCACGCCATCTGGCACTCCTTCCCTACGTCACCGACTTGATGAAATAACCCCTAAACTCTGACAGCAATTATGAAGATCATACTTAAGGAAGACATTCCGTCGCTGGGTTACAAGGACGACGTGGTCATCGTCAAAGACGGCTATGGCCGCAACTACCTCATCCCCCAGGGCAAGGCCGTGATAGCCAGCCCGTCGGCCCTCAAGTCGCTCGCCGAAGAGCAGAAGCAGCGCGCCCACAAGCTCGCCAAGATCAAGGCCGACGCCGAGGCTGTGGCCGAGTCGCTCAAGGACGTGGCTCTCACCATCGGTGCGAAGACCAGTTCCACCGGCACTATCTTCGGATCGGTCAACAATATCCAGATCGCCGAGGCTCTCGAGAAGCTTGGTCACAACATCGACCGCAAGCTCATCGTCATCAAGGAAACCGTCAAGGAAGTGGGCAAGTACGAGGCCACTGTGAAGCTCCACAAGGAAGTGGCAGTGACCATCCCCTTCGAGGTCGTATCGGAGTAATACCGACAGGTTCGGGAAAGCACAGACTTTCCCCGGATATACCGTGAGGCCACGCTGCAAAGCGTGGCCTCACTTGTCGTTTGGATGCCGGTCGATCCGCGCGGCAACATGCGTCGCGGAGTGTGGGAGGATCATTCATGCTTGTCGAGCAGATCCGGGCGCAGACGGCGCGTGCGTTCCATCGCCTGGTCGTAGCGCCACTGGTCTATGCGCGCCTGATGACCCGACAGCAGTATGTCGGGCACACGCCAGCCATTGTAGTCGGCCGGACGGGAATAGACGGGCGGAGCAAGCAGATTGTCCTGAAACGAGTCGGACAAGGCGCTCTGTTCGTCGCCGATCGCTCCCGGAATGAGCCTTACTATGGCGTCGGTGATCACCATCGCCGGAAGCTCGCCTCCGGTGAGCACATAGTCGCCTATTGAAATCTCGCGTGTGATCAGGTGCTCGCGCACTCTGTAGTCCACCCCCTTGTAGTGGCCGCAGAGTATTATGATGTTTTCGAGCATTGACATGGAGTTGGCCATTGGTTGGTCGAAAGTTTCGCCGTCGGGCGAGGTGAAGATCACTTCGTCATAGTGGCGCTCGGCCTTCAGGGCTGTGATGGCGCGGTCTATCGGCGCCACCTGCATCACCATCCCTGCCTCGCCGCCAAACGGATAGTCGTCCACTTTGCGGTGACGGTCGGTGGTATAGTCGCGCAGATTGTGTACATGGATGTCGACGAGTCCCTTGTTGCGGGCGCGTTTGATGATCGAGCATCCGAGCGGAGATTCGAATATCTCCGGCAATACTGTCAGCAGATCAATTCTCATAATTGCGTAGGCTCGCCTTCAGGCTCTCGGTGATCATGACGCGCAGTTCAGCCGGCTCCATCACGGTAAGATTGGCTCCGTGACTCAGCAGTTCCTGCAGAAAGTCGGCGGTGAGCTTCAGGCGGTAGGTGAATATTGAATAATTGTCGTGGATCATCTCCTGCTGTGAGGAGTGGAGCGGAAGCGCTCTGAAATATTTTGCCTGACGGGCTTCGACGCGGATCACCACTCTCTTGGCTTCGGCGTGCGAAAACATTATTCCGAAGCAGTCGGCGAAGTATTGTTCCGGATCGAAACTGTCGGGCATCGCAAACTTGTCGTTGAGGAGTATCACGGCGGCCATGCGGTCGAGAGCGTAGGTCTTGATCTTGTCCTCGGCCACATTGCGCCCGGTCACGTACCACCGCTGTCTGAACAGTTTCAGGAAGTAGGGCTCCACCGCCACGTCGGGCGTGGGATTGCTGCGTGTGTAGTTGCTGTAGGTGAAGCGCAGCGGCTTCTGCTCCTTTATTGCGTTGATGACTGTAGCCAGAAACTGGCGCGACGACGGGACATCCTCCAGAAACACCCTGTGGCTCACAGAGCGTGCGTCTGTGAGCATGTTGCTCATCGCTGCCGAGTTGAGCATCCATTCCGTCACCGAGTCGTCGTGCTTGTCACCTCCGTTGTCGATGTAATACTCATAGGTCGACGGGTCACACTCGATATTGATCTTGAACAGTTCCTCGATGGCGTTGCGATAGTTGTAGAACGTGCGTCGGGGAAGCCGTTCGCCGTCCGACACGTCGGCCCGGCACCATAATTCGTTCAGCTGGTCGCGGGTGATCGCTCCGTGACGTCTGATGGTGTCGATGATCCAGATGTAGCGGCTAAACAGGTTTTTCGGCATAGGCGGTAGGTGTCTGTCGCCGTGCGGCCGGAACGGCAGCGGTGAGGCCGATCATGGTGAGCAGGGCGTTGATGATGAGAAGTTCGAAGCCGGTTTCATAACCCCATGTGCGGTGGAGAAGCCATTGGACTACCCATGCCAGGGCGGGGGCGGCTATGCAGATGGCCGGCACCCATGAGTCGCGCACCTGCCGCCGGGTCAGCAGCCCGAAAGCGAATAGTCCGAGAATGGGTCCGTAGGTGTAGGAGGCGAGGGTGTATACGGCGCTGATGGCGTCATCCTCGCTAAGGTGGTAGAACACCACGATCACCAGACCCATCACGGCGGCCATGGCGCCGTGTATGCGGCGGCGCACGATGGTGAGACGTTGCGGGTCGAGCCGCTGTGGAGCGTCGAGTATGTCTACGGTGAGTGAGGTCGTCAGCGAGGTCAGGGCCGAGCCTGCGGCCGAATAGGCGGCCGCTATCAGCCCTACCACAAACACTATCCCGGCCACTACAGGCATGCCGTCGTGCGACGCCACGAGGCCAAACAGTTCGTCGGACTTTTCAGGCAGTTCCAAAGCGTTGTGCGACGTGTAGAGCAGCAGCATAGTGCCTAAGATCAGGAAGAGGCCTATCACGAAAAACTGCATCACGCCGCTCCATATCATGTTTTTGCGCGAACTCGCCGAGTCGCGGCACGACAGATGGCGCTGCATCATGTCCTGGTCAAGGCCGTTGGTGGCTATGGCCATGAACACTCCGGCCAGAAACTGTTTCCAGAACCACTGGCCTGATTTCGGGTCGTCGAAAAAGAACACACGGCTGCTGTGATGGCTGCCGACGGCGTCAACGAGCTGTGTGAAGCCGAGTCCGAGATCCTTGGCGATGAATATGATGCAGAGCGCCACCGAGCCAATCAGGCACGCGCTCTTCAGCAGGTCGGTCCATACGAGGGCTTTCACGCCGCCTCTGACAGTGTAGAGCCATATCAGACCTATGGTGGCGGCCACGTTGACCTCGAAAGGTATGCCGAGCGGACGGAACACCAGCAGCTGAAGCACGGCGCACACTACAAAAAACCTCACCGAAGCGCCAAGCATCTTCGACACGAAGAAGATCCACGCGCCGCTGCGGTAGCTGTTGCTTCCGAACCGCTGGCCGAGGTAGCCGTAGATCGACACCAGGCCGAGACGATAGAAGAGCGGCACGAGAGCCACAGCGATCACCACATAACCCACGATGAACCCCATCACCATCTGAAGGTAGGCATAGCCTTTGGCCGCCACCATCCCCGGAACGGAGATGAATGTGACGCCCGATATGGCAGCGCCGACCATAGCGAAAGCCACCACAGGCCAGGGAGCCTTGCGGTTGCCGGTGAAGAATGTGTCGTTGTCGCTGCCGCGTGAGGCCACCCACGATATGCCGATGAGCAGGGCGAAGTAGCAGGCCACGGTGACGATTACTGTCAGAGGAGTCATAATGGGGGGGAGGGAAATTCGGTTGTTTGGTTTATTGCAAAGTTACAAATTTAGTCTGAAACTGGGGCGGTTTCTTGGGGTAAGTAACTCTCAAAAATGAGTTGCGAGTGATTTTTGAGAATTGTTTGAGTGATTTTTGCTTGAAGACGAGGGCGTGTAGCCGAGCTGCACGGCTGTAGCTGAATTTTACAAAGCATCGGGCAAAGTCGAAAAGCACCGCAGAAGCCGCGGGTTGCTGATGAGCTTAATAATATCAACTATATTTTTAAGAGAGTTGCTTAAGATCAATCAGTTTTCAAGATTTACTTGTATGCTGCCGCTTGTTGAGTCGTTGTGTGCGGTGTCAGCGATGACGCTGCGGTAGATCTCTGTCAGCCGCCGGTAGTGGCGGTCGGGGCTGAATGCTTCGGCTGCCCGCGCTGCGATAGCATCGTGATCCCAGGCGGTTTCGGCGGCTGTCGTGATAGCCCTATGCAGTGAGTCTGCGTCGCACGGCTCGAACAGGATGCCGTCGCCGTCGCCGATTAGCTCGGGCATACCTCCTATGGCTGCGCCGGCCACGGGAGTGCCGGCCGAAAGAGCTTCAATGACGCTCAGCGGGTTGTTTTCATACCATTCCGAGGGCACGACGCTGAATGAGGCTTCCGATAGCAGCGTGTTTATTCCTGATACGTCCAGTCGGCCGAGAAACTCTATCGCCTCGCAGCGTCCGTAGCGTTCGTGCAGTTGCCGTGCCATTGGGCCGTCGCCCGCCACTTTGAGTGTCAGCCCTTCGGGTGGGGCTTCTGCAACGGTGTGCAGCAGCGTGTCGATCCCTTTTTCGGGCGAGAGCCGCCCCGCGTAGCAGAAGTAAGGCCGGCGGGGGCGTTTTTCGTAGCGTATGCCCGATGTCGTGAAGTTGCAGAGGGTGTGGATGCTATCCGGATTGTAGCCGCTGCGCTCCATCTGCGCGGCCATGAAGCGGCTCGGACAGATAAATGCGTCGGTCCACCGCTGTAGCTTCTTTGCGCTCCATCTGGCGGCCTCGGCTCTGGCAAGCAGGGAGGCTGCGAGCGATCGTTTCATACAGCGGTGACGCACCACTGCCCACGGATTGTTCAGGCACTCCTCGCATACTTTGCCCGCCCGCAGGAATGTGTAGGCCGGACATATAAGTTTGTAGTCATGGAGAGTCCACACTGTGGGGACGCCGGACATAGCGGCGATTCTGACCACTTCGGGCGACAGATAGGAGTGGATGTTGTGGAAATGCACTATGTCGGGGCTGAACTCGCGAAGAGCGCGGCGGAAAGCCGCTCCCACACCCGCGCCGCCGAGTATGCGTCGGGCGGCGCGCGCTTTGTCGGCTGCAGAGCCGTCGATGCTGACTTCCGGAGCTGTGAAGAGGGGTATGTCGGGCGATGCAGGGGCGTTGGCCGGAAAGTCCATCGCAAATATGGCAGTGCGCCATCCGTGGCTGTGGAGGAGTCTGGCGAGATCTATCGCCACCGCCTCGGCGCCGCCACGCCGATAGCCGAATTTAGTGACTATCAGGATGCCCCGGCTGCTCATTGTTTCGCTGTGTTCCAGCGGCGAGCGAGTCCGCCTTCGCCGGTTTCCTTGTAGATCGATGGCAGGTCGTGGCCTGTTTCTTTCATCACCTCCACCACGCGGTCATATGACACTCGGTGGTTTCCGTCGGTGAACGATGAATAGAGGTTGGCGTCGAGGGCGCGGGCTGCAGCATAGGCGTTGCGCTCTATGCAGGGTATCTGAACGAGTCCGCACACCGGATCGCACGTCATGCCAAGATGGTGTTCGAGACCCATCTCGGCCGAATATTCGATCTGGGCTGGACTGCCGCCGAACAGTTGGTTGGCTGCTGCCGCCGCCATTGCGCAGGCCACTCCCACTTCACCCTGGCATCCCACTTCTGCGCCGGCTATCGAGGCGTTGGTCTTGGCAATGTTGCCGATCAGTCCGGCCGTTGCGAGAGCGCGGTATATGCGCGAGTCGGAGAAGTCGCGGCTTTTCTTCAGGTGATAGAGCACAGCCGGCACCACTCCGCACGATCCGCAGGTGGGGGCGGTCACGATCTCGCCGCCCGAAGCGTTCTCCTCGCTCACGGCAAGGGCGTAGCTGAACACCAGTCCACGGCTCTGCAGGTTGGATTTGTAGCCCGAGGCTCTTACGTGGTAGGAGTTGGCGCGGCGGCGCAGGTTGAGCGGGCCGGGCAGCACTCCCTCCTGATCAAGGCCGCGCTCTACCGCGGCGGCCATCGTCTGCCATACTTTTGCGAGATATTCCCATATTTCCGGACCCTCGCACTCTTCGACATATTCCCAATAGGTCTTGCCGGTGTCCTCGCACCAGTGGAGTATCTCCGTTAGCGACGACATTTTATAGACGTCGTCGCTGCCTGAGCGGGGTACTCCCTCTTCGGCGAGTTCACCGCCGCCAACGCTGAAGACGGTCCATTCGTCGGTCACGCTGCCTGCTGCGTCGCGGGCCTGGAATTTCATTCCGTTGGGGTGAAAGGGCAGGAATATGTCGGGTTTCCAGATTATCCCCACGTCGGTGGAGGGTTTGATAGTGTCTATTATGGCCACGTCGGTGAGGTGGCCGTGTCCTGTCGCGGCGAGCGATCCGTAGAGGGTCACGTCAATCTTGCGTGCTGCGCGGTTGCGCGAAAGGAATATCTGGGCGGCGCGGCGGGGACCCATTGTGTGCGACGACGAGGGTCCGGTGCCGATGCGATATAGTTCACGTAAAGATTTCATGGAGGTGATTGATGGTGAAGTTGATGATAGTTTGAGGTGTGTGGTAGGTCAGTCGGATGGCTTGTGGCCGTCCGGTCTGAATACGGCTACAGCCCGTGTGCCTTGCGGCATTCGGGCTGTAGTGTTGTTGCTGTTGTCAGTCGTGTTGAGGCCCGACGGGATCAGTCGCGGAAAAACTTCAGTATGTTGTTTTCCACCTTGCGCTTGCCGAGCAGTATGGCGGCAATCTGGTTGCCGAGCGCTGCGGCTCCGCGTGTGCGCTGGAAGAGTGTGGCGCTCTCGTCGAAGGAGTAGGGGCGTCCGTTGTTGTCGACATTGACCACGTTGAACACCACCACGCCGTTGTCGGTCTTGACCGGGCCGGTCAGTTTGCCCGGCTCCGAGCAGCTCACCTCGGCTATCATCTCCGGACCTCCAAGGGCGGGAGTGTAGATCGAGAACTGCGAGAAGTTGACCATCACGGAGTCTATGCGGCTGTTCATGATCTGTGCGTATCCGGCGAGATCCGATGCCTTGCCCTGATAGTCGCTGATGAGCTTCTGGGCTTTCTTGTCGTTGCGCACTTTCTCGGCGAGATAAGCGCGTGTCTGCGGATCGTTGGCGGGCACATAGTCGTCGTAGATGTCGTCGAGAGCCACTGCCAGGAAACGTCCTGTGGCCTCGTCGCCGAAGATGGGCGATACTGCGCCTTTCTTGGCGTTCATGGCCCAGTTGACAGCGCCGCGTGTATCGTTCAGGCGTCCGATCTGGGGAGTCGAGGGCGATACGGTGGCGGGAATGGCTGTGTAGCCCGAATCGGCTGCGTTTTTGTTGAATTCGGCGGCTGTGGTGTTGGCGTTGAGGAATGCCTGGAGCGATGCCTGCAGACGGTTGATGGTGGCGTTTGAAGGCTCTGCGCGGTATTCGATCGTGGCCAGGTCATAGACCGTCACGGGGTTCTGGCGGCTGTTGACACGCACTACCAGCACATTCTGCGGGTTGAGGGTGTCGGGCATGAAGTAGCGTCCTGTGGGAGCGTCGGAGAGCGCTTTCTTGAACTGTGCGAGCTGAGGGTCGGTGAGCGAGAGCTTCACGTCGGCCTGAGGCTGTGCCACGTCGGGATTCTGCGAGAGAGCTTCGAAGGTTGTGGCTCCGGAGTTGAGCTGTCCGATGATCGAGTCGGCAGCCGAACGTCCGGCGGTTACAACGAATATATTGCAGTTGATGGAGTCGATCTCGGTCGATTTGCCGATGAGCTTGGCAAGGGTGAAGTCGTTGCCGATGCGAGCCACGAGAGCAGTGGAGCCTACGGCAGCCGAGTCGGCGAATGCGCGCACCTGCGAGTTGCGGATGGCGGCTGCGGTGGTCTTGCTGCGGTCTACGACGAAGAGGTTGTTGCCGGCCACTCCCTCGGTGTCGGGGGTGTTGCGCAGCGATGCGATGGCCTCCTCTACAGTCTTCTCGGCGGCCACGAGGTCGGCCTGCGAGGGCTGGATGTCAACGTCGATGTAGCTTATGCGGCGCTGCTCCTCGGCGATGGCAAACTGCTCGCGGCGTTCGTTCCATGCGGCCTTGATCTCTGCGTCGCTCACTTCGAAGTCTTCGTCGGCGAGCGATGTGTAGTCTTTATGGGCGTAGGCCACGGTGGCTGTGCCGAGGCCTTCGTCATAGAGGGCTTTGGCGTCGAGCTTGTTGGCCACCAGAGTGCCGGTGAAGAGTGTCTGGAACTTCTGCTGCAGGAGATACTGCTCCATCTGGTTCTCAAGGTTGATCCACAGGTTGCGGAGCTGCATGGCTGTCTGCTCGTCGAGGCCGTATTTCACTGGGTTGAAAGCCATATCGTGGAGGGCGGAGGCGCTCTCCACGCCTACCTGCTGACGCACCATCTGGTCGACCATCGGAGCGCCGGTGCCGAGCATCATTTCGGTCAGCTCGTCATCGGTCACCTTCAGGCCGAGAGCTTCGAGTTCTTCTTTGTAGAGCTTTTCGGAAACCATGTTGCCGAGCACCTGCTGCTGCAGCAGGGCCTGGTCGATCTTCTGGCCGCTCTGCTGTGCGCTCTGGTTGGCGACCTCCATCTGGCGCTGGAATTCCTGAATGTCGATTTTCTGTCCGCCTACTTTGGCGACGGTGGTGCCCGTACCGAAGAAGGTGCGGCCCGAAGTGAAGAAGTCACCGATGATGAACGCCAGAAGCGCCACGCCGATGATTACAAGCAGAAGCACCGATTTGCTTCTGATTTTCTCTAATGTAGCCATTTAAGTGTTTATCTGATAATTGTTTGATTTCTTTCTTTCTCCGTTGCAGCGCTTTTGCCGCCGCATGGCGCCGGTGACCGTGCTTTACAAGACAAGGCAAAAGAGCGCACAAAGATACGCTTTTTTTGCCTTGCTTCAAAACGTTTCGTGGCTAAATCTCCACAAGATCCCGCAATATGGTCTGGGCGGCGTCATCTGGCGGTCAGTCGTCAGCGCCGGCGGTCGGTCAGTTGAGGCCGAATTCCTTGCGGATGTCGTCGACGCGGTCGAGCCGCTCCCAGGTGAACAGCTCTACGGTGCGGCTGAAACGGTTGTTGCCCGATCCGAAGGTTTTGGTGA
>NZ_PUED01000042.1 GCF_003024925.1 Paramuribaculum intestinale | reverse complement strand
ACCTATGGTTGAAGTAGCCGATACAGTGGGAGCGGGCGACAGTTTTACGGCTGCGTTCATAGCATCGTTGCTCAAAGGCAAGAGCGTGGTGGAAGCTCATTCGCTTGCCGTGCATACATCAGCTTATGTGTGCACTAAAAACGGAGCTATGCCCATATTGCCTCCACAGCTGACCGACTGATTGTCATGATGGACTAACCTGATTGAAAACACACAGAATAAGTGACTCGCAGCAGGCCACGGGTTACTGATAATATCAACTGATTTTTAAGATATAGTAAAGGCGCTGTGTCAAAATCCCACATTTTGACACAGCGCCTTCGATACGCCGGTTACTGTTTCTGCTCGGCATCGGGCTTCAGCCAGCGGTCGAGCCAGCGGAAGAATACCCGCTGCCACAGTATGGAGTTCTGAGGCTTCAGGATCCAGTGGTTTTCATCGGGGAATATGAGCATCTCGGCCGGGATGCCGCGGAGTTTGGCGGCATTGAAGGCCATCATGCCCTGCGAGGCGAGTATGCGGAAGTCATATTCGCCATGTGTGACGAGTATTGGTGTGTCCCATTTGTCGACAAAGCGGTGGGGAGAGTTGGCAAAAGAGCGCTGGGCGGCAGCATTGCTCTTGTCCCAGAACGGACCGCCGAGATCCCAGTTGGCAAACCACATCTCTTCGGTTTCGAGATACTGGGCGTCGGTGTTGAATATTCCGGCATGAGCCACAAATGCGGCAAAGCGGCCGTCATGGTTGCCGGCAAGCCAGTAGACGGAAAAGCCTCCGTAGCTCGCTCCGACAGCTCCGATATGCTCGCTGTCGATGTATGATTCGCGTTTCATGTCGTCGACGGCGCTGAGATAGTCCTTCATGTTCTGTCCGCCGTAGTCCTTGGAGATCTGGGCGTTCCATTCGGTGCCAAACCCGGGCAGTCCGCGGCGGTTGGGAGCTATCACGATATAGCCGTGTGCGGCCATAAGGGCGAGATTCCAGCGATAGCTGAAAAACTGGCTCACGGCCGACTGCGGTCCGCCCTGGCAGTAAAGCAGGGCCGGATAGGTCTTTGTGCTGTCGAAATCGGCGGGATAAAGCACCCATGTGGTCATCAGCTTGCCGTCGGTGGTGGGCACCATGCGTTTTACCACTTTAGGCATGTCGATCGACGACAGAAGGGCTGTGTTGACATTGGTGAGCTGCTTGATCTCTCCACCCTTCACAGCCAATATCTCGTTTGGCTCCACCATGGAGTGGCGCATGGTCAGGAGGGTGGTGCTGTCGATCGGGGCAAGCGACTCGTAGTCATACTGGCCTTCGGCCACTACGCTTACCTCACGGGTGGCTGTGGAGATGCTGAAGATCGGAGTCACGCCATCTTTGGGAGCGATGAAGTAGATCGACTTCGAGTCGGGATTCCATGCGATCGCGTCGGCGGTGTAGTCCCAGTCGATGGTGAGATCGGTCTTTTTGCCTGTGGCGAGATCGAGCGTGAATATGCGGTTTTTGTCCGATTCATACCCGTCATGTTCCATGCTGAGCCATGCGAGGGTCGTGCCGTCGGGGCTGAATGCCGGCTGTGTGTCGTATCCTTCCATCCCATCTGTGAGATTGGTCGTGGTGCTGTTGTCAAGATCGTAGAGATAGAGGTCGGAGTTGGTCGAGAGGGCATACTCCATGCCGGTCTTCTTGCGCGACACATAGACGAGTTTCTTGCTGTCGGGACTCCATGCGAAGGATTCGATGCCGCCAAACGGTTTCATCGGAGCTTCATAAGGTTCATCGGCCATTATGTCGGCCACGTCGGTCAGCCGGTCGCCGTCAAATTTGCCGATAAACGGATGGGGCACTTCCGTAACCCATTCATCCCAGTGCTTGTACATCAGATCGTCGATGATGCGGCCTGTGGCCATAGGCAGATCAGGATATGTATCCTTGGCTGTGCGGGCATATTTCACGTTGGCTATCAATACCACGTGCTTGCCGTCAGGGGCGAAAAGAAATCCGCCTATGCCGCCTTCTACCGAGCTTACGGCCTTGCGGCCGCTGCCATCGGCGTTCATCACCCACAGTTGGGGTTGGCCGTCGACAGGGCTTATAAACGCTATGCGCTCGCCGCCGTCGATCCACACGGCGCCGTTCTCCGAGCCGGGAGTGGCGGTCAGGCGCTGGGCTTCGCTGCCGTCGGCGTTCATGACATAGAGATCCAGATTGCTCTTGTTCTCTTCTACGCTCTCGTAGCTTACGCCATAGAGCACTTTGGTGCCGTCGGGCGATACACATGGAGCCGATACACGGCCGAATGCCTCAAGCACTTCGCTGGTGTAGGTGCGGTCGACAGGCTTGAAATCCGACTTGTCGATCACATTTCCGCTGTCGGCCGAAGGATTCTGACCGCAGCTTGCCAGAAGTGCTGATGCCATCATTGCAATGATTGGTTGTTTCATAAACTTACGGTTATTTTTTTCTTGGATATAATTGTTCTATCAGATCGGGGCGGTGGATTCGTCGCAGGGAGTCGATTATTTCTCTGCGGTAGGTATGGTCATACCAGAAGAAATATCTTCGCTGCGCCAGCTTCTCGTCGCGGGTTCGCGCGCAGCTGACCGGTTTGCCTGTATATGGATGTACACCCGAATAATATATCTCGGTGCTGACAGTCATGGGTGTAGGAGTGAAATCCTGCACTTGTTCGAGATGAAAGTCCAGTTCTTTGGTCTTCACGGCAAGCTGAGCCATATCGGCTTCGGTGCATCCCGGATGGCTCGATATGAAGTAGGGTATCAGCTGCTGTCGGAGTCCGCACCGGCGGTTGACGCTGTCAAAAATCTGCTTGAACGCATGAAACTGGTCGAACGAGGGCTTGCGCATCACTTCCAGCACACGCTGCTCGGTGTGCTCCGGAGCCACTTTGAGGCGTCCCGACACATGGCGTTCGATCAGCTCTTCATTATACCGGCGGTTGGTGGCGTCCGTCTCTTTTCTTCCCGTAGGATGCATCGACAGATCATAGCGCACGCCGCTTCCTATAAATGATTTCTTGACACCGGGCAGCCTGTCGACCGACTGATATATGTCAAGCAGACGGCTGTGGTCTGTGTCGAGATTTGGACACGGCGAGGGGTGCAGGCATGATGGCCTCATGCAGCGGCTGCATATCGACAGGTCGCGTCCGTGCATACCGTACATATTGGCCGACGGACCACCGAGATCGCTGATATAGCCTTTGAAGTCAGGCATGCGGGTGACAGCTTCAGCCTCGCGCATGATCGACTCTTTGCTGCGCGAGGCTATGAATTTGCCCTGATGGGCCGATATGGTGCAGAACGCGCACCCACCGAAGCATCCGCGGTGCATGTTGATCGAATGGCGTATCATTTCGTAGGCCGGGATCGTCTTCCCTTTGTAGCGTGGGTGGGGGAGTCGAGTATACGGCAGGTCAAACGAGGCGTCTATCTCTTCCGTGGTCATCGGTGGCAGCATCGGGTTGACGCGCACCGCCACATCGCCGTAGCGCTGCCATATCGTTGCGCCGTGCATGCGGTTGCTCTGCTGCTCTATATGCTTGAAATTGGCCGATTGCAGGCGTTTGTCTGCCTTACATTCGTCCCAGCTTTGGAGTATGATGTTGTCGGCGTCGGGGGCAGGGATTTCTGACGCAGACACTATTCTGGCTGTCTGTGGAGTGTCAGTGAGTTCGTCGATACTGTGGCCGGAATCGAGCGCATGCGCTATCTCTCGTATGGTCTGTTCGCCCATTCCGTAGACGAGCAGGTCGGCTTTGGCATCGAGCAGTATCGAGGGGCGTAGCCTGTCCTGCCAGTAGTCATAGTGCGACAGACGCCGCAGTGACCCTTCTATGCCGCCGAGCACTATGGGCACATCAGGCCACAGTCGCCGCAATATCTCCGTATATACGATACTCGGATAGTCGGGGCGAGCGCCGTGGCGTCCGCCCGCCGTATAGGCGTCATCGCTGCGGCGCCGGCGGTTGGCGGTGTAATGGTTCACCATCGAATCCATTGCTCCGGGCGACACTCCAAAAAAGAGTCGCGGACGTCCGAGCTTCTTGAAGTCGCGGAGATCATCGCGCCAGTTAGGCTGAGGCACGATGGCTACACGATACCCCTCATGTTCGAGCACACGGCCTATGACAGCCGCGCCAAACGACGGATGATCTACATACGCGTCGCCTGAAAACAATATCACGTCGGCCTCTTCCCAGCCGCGCAGTTTCATCTCTTTGGCCGAAGTCGGGAGGAATCTCCGCAGGTCAAGTGCAGGGTCGGTCATCACGCTTCCTCTTTTTCTTTCAACAGTTGCTCCATCTTCAACACTTCGTCACGCAAACGGGCGGCTTCGATGAATTCCATCCGTTTGGCGGCCTCGACCATCTCCATCCGTTTGCGGGTGATGGACCGCTGAAGCTCCTCGCACGTCATATAGGGTATCACCGGATCGGCGGCAATGTCGACTTGAGCGGTGTATTCATTCTCATAAATGACTTTCGACGCCTGGCCGTCGCGGCGCGAGCTTTTGGCTGCCGGCTTGCCCGAGCGTGATCCTGCGCTCTGCGATGCCGTGTCATCATCGCCGGTGTCCACCCCGATTATGCGGTTGCGGGCCTTGACTATCGCCTGCGGAGTTATGCCGTGCTCCTCGTTATAGGCCAGCTGTATCTGTCGGCGGCGGTTGGTTTCGTCAATGGTCAGCTGCATGCTGTCTGTGATTTTGTCGGCATACATTATCACGCGGCCGCCGAGATTACGTGCGGCACGGCCTACGGTCTGTGTCAGCGACCGGTGGGAACGCAGGAAACCCTCCTTGTCGGCGTCGAGTATGGCCACCAGCGATACCTCCGGCAGATCAAGACCCTCGCGCAACAGATTCACGCCGATCAATACGTCATAGACGCCTGCACGCAGATCGTCGAGTATTCTTATACGGTCGAGAGTATCCACATCGCTGTGTATATAGGCAGTCTTTATCTTCAGCTTAGTCATATAGTCGTTGAGCTCTTCGGCCATACGCTTTGTCAGCGTGGTCACCAGCACTCTCTCCTGACGCTCGATGCGAAGCTGTATCTCCTCCATCAGATCGTCGATCTGGTTGAGCGACGGTCTGACCTCTATTATCGGGTCGAGCAGACCGGTGGGGCGGATAAGCTGTTCTACCACCACGCCCTCGCTCTTCTCAAGCTCATAGTCGGCAGGGGTGGCGCTGACATACACTACCTGTTTCGTAAGCGACTCGAACTCCTCGAATTTCAGTGGGCGGTTGTCGAGAGCCGCAGGCAGTCTGAAACCGTATTCCACAAGATTCATCTTTCGCGACACATCGCCGCCATACATCGCCCGGATCTGTGGCACCGTCACATGGCTCTCGTCAATGATGGTGAGGAAATCGTCCGGGAAATAATCAAGCAGGCAGAACGGACGCATGCCCGGCTGACGGCCGTCAAAATAACGGCTGTAGTTCTCGATGCCGGGGCAGTGTCCCACCTCGCGCATCATCTCCACGTCGTAGGTGACACGCTCATATAGGCGCTTGGCCTCCAGCTCGCGGGCTTCGCGGTTGAAAAAGCCCACCTGTTCTCCAAGGTCAAGTTCTATCTGTGCTATGCCGCTGGCCATGCGCTGCGGAGAGGTGACGAAAATGTTGGCCGGGAATATTTTGAATGAATCGTGCTTGCCGAGCACCACATTGTCGCGCGGATAATAGCTTGACACCGACTCTATCTCGTCGCCCCAGAAGGTGACACGCACCACGATCTCCTCGTAGGCCAGATATATGTCGACTGTGTCGCCCTTAACCCTGAAATTGCCTCGACCAAGCTCCATCTCGTTACGGCTGTAGAGGGCGCCTACAAGCTCGCGAAGAAAGGCGTTGCGGCTCACCTTGCGGCCGCGGTATGCCTCGATCACATTGCTGTTGAAGTCCTCCGGATTGCCCATGCCGTAGATGCACGACACAGAGCTGACGACTATCACGTCCTGACGTCCTGACAGCAGAGCCGATGTCGTGGCCAGCCGCAGTTTGTCGATCTCGTCGTTGATCATCAGATCTTTCTCGATGTATTTGTCTACCGACGGAATATACGCTTCGGGCTGATAATAGTCGTAATACGATACGAAGTATTCCACCGCATTATCCGGGAAGAAGTTCTTCATCTCGCTGTAGAGCTGTGCTGCCAGAGTCTTGTTGTGGCTTAGTATCAGGGTTGGACGCTTCACCTCCTTTATGACGTTGGCCATGGTGAAGGTCTTGCCCGAGCCTGTCACTCCAAGCAATGTCTGGGCCGGCAGTCCCTGATTGATGCCTTCCACAAGCTCCTTTATCGCACGCGGCTGGTCGCCGGTCGGACTGTATTCTGATGCAAGTCTGAAATCCATAAGCTACTTAGAGTATGTTTGAATTTCACTTCTGTTCACTCAAAGAGGATTTTCGGAGATATTTGCGTGAGTTGAGGAGGGAGCGATGCGGGCATCGTGACCGATGCAACTTGACGGAAATAGCCCGAAAAGACCTTTGAGGGGATAGAAAGAAGTCCATATATATTTCTTCGTGTTAAAATCAAACATACTCTTAATTTGCAAAGTTACTCATTTTTTCCGCTCGGCAGAGTGCGAATTCGTCGCATTATTTGTTTATCTTTGTAAATAACCGTTTAACGACTGGTTTATTATGGCGATCCGTAAACAAACGCCACCGTTAACCACGGGTTACTGATGACGTTAATATTACCAACTAATCTCTAAAAGTTAATTATTATGCTTAAGAAAGGCGATAAAATCCCATCTGTGCTCGGACTCGCGTCAGATGGGTCTGAAGTGAAGGCTTCCGATTTTGCGGGAAAGCCGCTTGTGATTTATTTTTATCCGAAGGATAATACCCCGGGATGCACAGCCGAGGCTTGTTCGCTGCGTGACTCCTATCCGGCTCTGCTCGATAAGGGTTATACGCTCATCGGCATAAGCAAGGATTCGGTCGAAAGCCACCGCAAGTTTGCCGAAAAGCATTCTCTGCCGTTTCTGCTCCTGAGCGACCCTTCGACTGAAGTCAATCAGGCTTTCGGTGTGTGGCAGCTTAAGAAAATGGCCGGCCGGGAATATATGGGCACAGTGCGCACTACCTTCGTCACCGATGCCGATCATGTTATTACCGAAGTGATCACAAAGGTCGATACCAAAAAAGCCGCCGATCAGCTTCTGCCACTGCTGTAGTGCATACGGGTGGCTGCTTATTGGGCGCTGTCAAATTAATCTTTTTTGCCGACAGCCTTTGAATTTTACTCATGAAGGTAAGTCTGGTATGACGCGTCCACGACATAGCTGAAAGGATCCCGGATAGATAAAAGAAGCGGTGTTCATCGGCTTTGGGAAGCCATGATACACCGCTTCGTTATGTCTGTATATTCGCTGATCGCTTATTTTTGCGACTGCTTGCTGTAGGTCATCTTTATCTTTGCTTTGTCAAGCGATATCTTGACCATAGCCGGTTTGGTGACGTATGGCGATACGTTGGTGATGTACGTCGTGCCGGATGTATAATAGCTCGACGAAGTGGTCTCGGTCTCGAGATTTACCGGAGTCAGTATGAATGTCCAGTCATCGGCTGTCACAGTGCTTTTCTCAAGCATGTCGAGTATATACTGGCGCATCTCGCTGAATGTATAGCTTTTCTTTGTGGCGTCGTATGTGGCCATGAACGAGGTGCCCGAATCCGCGATCTTGTTTTCTTCAAAAAACTCGCTTTTTTTGTTCTTCAGCACCATGAGCACATGCTGCGGTACTTCGATATTGTAGTCGTTGGCGATCTCTTCGGCCGGTATCTCGAAGCTGACGTTGTTGAGCACCGAGAGTTTGCTCGCTCCGCGGCGGTAGCTTGCAAGGATGTCGGCCAAGGGGAATGTCAGCTCCACTTCCGTTCCGGCCGGAGCTATGAGTATATTGTCGCCCGAATTGATCATCCCTCGTATCTCGGGGCTTATCGTCAGGTCAATGTTGTTGTTGGTGATCACCTCGGGAGTCACAGCCATGTATGAGCGCACAAGGTTATAGATTGTGTCCTTCTCTACATCGTTCACAGTCACCTGCATCTTCTTGCGGTAATACACATTGATTCGGGTTTCGGTGATGTTCATCACTCGTCCCGATCCGAATGTATTGGTCACATATATGCCGGGAAACCAAGAGGTGAATGCCGCCGGTGTAGTGAAGTCTTCAGGCACTCGCTCAAAATGGTTGAACAGGTCTGTGGCCAGCGACTTCGGAAGGTCGACCTGGACGGAGCGGAACGACAGCTGGTTGACCGAGTCGTTCCAGAGTGCATTGGCCGTATAGATGGTCTCGCCGAGTTTGTCGGCGGTCGAATAATAACCATCCGGAGAGAAGTTGCTGTATATGGGCGACGGCAGAGCCTTGTTCAGTTTGTACACCTCCAGTCCCATCGGCACGATAGAGTCGCCGGTGAAGTCATTGGTGGTCATAAACATGATGAGTTTGCAGGAATCCACATCAGCTGCAGTCACTCCGGCGGTGTCAAGATTCATGGAAGGCATGAACTGGCACACGAAATCCGACTCGATAGATCCGTACTCCTTGGCATCGAGCCGGCCTATCAGCTGGGTCAGGGTGCGGCTCTGCACCACAGGATTGTCAACGGTGCGACCCGTCACACTGAATGTCGAGTCGACAACTATTTCGGATGTCATCACATCGTCAACCAGAGTGGAGCCGATGGTAGTGGAGTCATCGTTGCAGGCACACAGAGCCAGCAGTGAGCCTAAGGCCGTAATGATCAGCGGGCATTTCATAGTTTATGCAGGTAGGGGAGAGCTTTTGAGCTTTTTAGTCTGAAGATTTGGAGTCATTCTCCTTTTGCGAGAGAATCGACTGGTAGAAATCATGGTATGCGGCAGTGGTGGCCTCTTCGCCGTCCGGTCCCGGATATTCAAGCACCGGCTTGCCGCTTTGGCGTGCATATTCCACCAGCCCGGCCGGTATGTCGGGAGTCGTCACTACGATGGCATCGCTGTGGTCGATTCCGAGCTTGTTGAGGGTCATCCAGTCGAAGTCGCCGCCGCCAAGCGATTGCAGGCATTCATCGGTAAAGCCGGCCATCTTGAGCTTCTCTGCAAATCGCGCGTCGAGCTTGCCCTCGAATGATTCCGGACGCAGCGAGTAGACCACCAGTGAGCGTGAAAGCCCCGGGTCATCCTGATAAAGATGGCGTATGTAGAGCGGAGCAAGCGCGGTGATCCATCCGGTGCAATGTATTACAGTGGGATCCCAGCGGAGTTTGCGCACGGTTTCAATCACGCCGCGCACGAAAAACATCGAACGCTCGTCGTTGTCCTCCGGCGATGACTCCGTTTCGAGAACCTTTGTTCCAGGACCCTCGAAATAGTCGTCATTGTCAATGAAATACACCTGCATGCGGGTGGGCTGGAGAGTGGCCACCTTGATTATCAGAGGATGGTCGTTGTCATCAATAGATATGTTCATCCCCGAAAGCCGTATCACCTCGTGAAGCTGGTTGCGGCGCTCGTTTATACTGCCGTATTTGGGCATAAACGTTCTTACTTCGTAGCCATGGCTTTGTATGTCCTGCGGCAGATTGCGGCCGAAGAGCGACATGGGTGTCGAGGGCAGGTAGGGATTGATCTCCTGAGAGATGTAAAGTATTTTTTGATGATTCATTTCATTTGGGAAGACTCCATATTAGGGCATTCCGGCTGCAAAGTTAGCCATTTTTTTTGAATTTTGCCACTTTTTATCCGTAAGCGGCGCGTTTGCCTGCGTGTATGGACTGCTGTATGGACGCAAGCAGGCCTGTCGGGCTACAACGCCTGCCTGCATCATGCCCAATTGTTGTGCTCTATGGTTGTGTTGATGGGTTTTCGCCATATAGAGTTTTTTCACTACCTTTCCTCTAAAAACGTATTGGTAATTTTCTTTCCGGATTGCTGAAAACACCAAGGAGAATGGTGCATTCCTTGTTACAGGCATACGGCGAGCCTGTCCATGACCCTGAATAGGGATGGATAGAGATATAAGATTGTTACTTTCCTCTACAAGCTTGGGTAGCTTATGCCGGTGTCCAACTCCTTCCGATGCCTTTGCAAATTTGCGAACCGGGCTGCGATGCACCACAAAGGTAATTACATTGTACCGGAAGGTATGTCGAATGACTATCGGATGACAGTCGATCCAAGTCTTTTCATTTGTTCCTCCATCTTCTTTTGTTCCTCAAGCCTTTTGAGGTAAATGTCGATGAAGTCCTGTTCTTTGGTGAGCATGTGCCATACGGCAACGAGTATTTTGCGTGCGATGGCCACTTGTATTTTCATTTTGCTCTTTTTCTTGACCGTGGTTTGGATATAGCTGAAGTTGAAGAAGAAACAGTTCCGGGTTCTTGATGCGACCCATGCGATTTCAATCAGAATCTGTCTGAGATATTTGTTTCCGTGTGTCACCTTTCTGCTTTTGTATCGTCCGTTGCTGACATCGTTCCGCGGTTTGAGTCCGCACCATCCCACAAGGCATGCCGCAGTGGCGAACATCTTCATGTCAACCCCTGTCTCCGCAATTATGGCTGTGGCTGCGCGTTCCTTGACTCCGGGGATGGTTTGAAGACGTCTGTATTGTTCGGGAAAATATTGTTCACATAGAGTTGTCAGTTCCTTTTGGCATACCTCAATCTGCCGCTCTATGGTGTCGATGACTTCCTTTGTTTGGCGGAATATCGTGATGTCGATCCGTGAGAACAATCCGGTGACCGCCGCTCTGATTGTATCGCGGCCATGCTTGTTGACGGTACGTCCGTGCACCATTTTCACCAGTTCGTCCGGATCGGTCGTGCCGTCTATGATTGCATGAAGCACCTTCTGATAGCTTTTGCTCTTTATTGTGGTGACGTAATTGCTCAGACGGAATCCGCTTCTCTGCATAGCGGCGTCCAGTTTGTTGCAGTTATAGGTCATGTCCTCGTTAAGATCCATGATGCGGCGGTTGAGTTTGCGCATGTCCTGCACAATCGGCTCCGGCACGAAACTCCCCTTGATGAGATTTTTCAGCAAACATTCCGCTATCCACTGGGCATCCTTTACATCACTCTTGCGTCCCGGCAGCTGCTTTATGAAATATGGATTCACAAGCTTGAGTTCCATCGATTCACATAGTTCGTTCCATACCGGCACCCAATAGACTGCCGTACTCTCCATTGCGGCCTCTGTCACACCTCGTTCTACCATGTCGTTGCACATCTGACGGAGATCAGGCGTCAGCACTCCGTACTTTTTTTCGAAGATAATGACCTCGTCATGCCCCATAATACAAAGATAAATGCTATCTTTGTGGACATCAAGGCCGGCGACTGTTCGGTTCCTGTCCATATTTTGTAATTTTTTAAATTTTCCTCCAAATTAATAAAATTGTGACTTAGAGCACGTCGGAGGGGGCAGGAATAAAGTTGTCAGCCTTGATTTTTTATTCTGCCGGTGTAAAAATCTCGGGATTTTTATATAGATTTGCACCACCCAAAACGACACTCCGCACCAAATGCAACAACATATCATAACCGAAAACGCCACCATCATCGAAGCACTCCGACGACTCAACAGCCTCTCCGGAGGAGTCATGACACTCGCCGTCACCGACAGCGACCGAAGAATGACAGGCACACTCACCGACGGCGACATACGGCGCGGACTGCTCGACGGAGCATCACTCACCGACACCGTCGACACAATAATGCACCGCAACTTCCGAGCCATCACCCCACACAACCACACAACCGACCAGATAACCACCATACGCGAATTCCGCAGCCAAGGCATCCGCCTCATACCACGCCTCGACCAAAACGGACGGATCACCGACCTCATCGACACCACACGCACCCGATCACAACTCCCCCTCACAGCCATAATCATGGCAGGAGGAAAAGGCGAACGACTCCGACCCGCCACACTCACCTGCCCCAAACCACTCCTCCAAGTAGCCGGCAAACCAATCATCGACTACAACACCACACTACTCCGGGCCAACGGCATCACCGACATCACAGTCACAGTCAACTACCTCGCCGAACAAATCGAACAACACTTCAGCCACGAAAACCTCGGCGTAAAATGCATCCGCGAACCACAACCACTCGGCACCATCGGAGCAGCATCACTCATACCACACCGACCCGGACACCACACACTCGTCATGAACTCCGACCTCCTCACCACCATATCACTCGAAGACATGTGGCTCCGCCACACATCACAGCAAGCCGACATCACCATCGCAGCCATACCCTACAACCTCTCCGTACCCTACGCAATACTCACCACCGACAACCTCCGGGTCACCGGACTCGAAGAAAAACCATCATACTCCTACTACGCCAACGCAGGAATCTACATCATAGCCAACCACCTCCTCCAGACACTCCCCACCGACCGACGCACCGACGCCACCGACCTCATCAGCCAGGCCATCGCCGACCGGCGCAAAGTCACATACTACCCCATATCAGGCACATGGATCGACATCGGATCACCAGCCGACTACCGGCACGCATGCGAACTCATGCAGCACCACCGCAGCATGAACGCCTGACAAACCACCCGCAACATCAACAAACCACCTAAAAAACCCAACACCACATGCCCGAATCAAACTTCATAGACTACGTCAAGATACTCTGCCGCTCCGGAAAAGGAGGAGCCGGATCACGCCACTACCACCGAGCCAAATACGTCCCCAAAGGCGGACCCGACGGAGGCGACGGAGGCCGCGGAGGACACATACTCCTCAGAGGCAACTCACACATGTGGACACTCCTCCCCCTACGCTACCGCCGACACATATTCGCCGGAAACGGACAATCAGGATCAGAAGGACGAAGCTCCGGCAAAGACGGAGAAGACATCACCATCGACGTACCCTGCGGAACAGTCGTATTCGACGCCGAAACCGGACAATACCTCTGCGAAGTCACACACGACCAACAGATAGTGCCACTACTCAAAGGCGGACGAGGCGGACTCGGCAACTGGCACTTCAAAAGCCCCACCAACCGCACACCACGCTACGCACAGCCCGGCGAACCAGCCACCGAACGAACCGTCATACTCGAACTCAAACTACTCGCCGACGTCGGACTCGTCGGATTCCCCAACGCCGGAAAATCCACACTCCTCTCAGCCATATCAGCCGCACGCCCCAAAATAGCCGACTACCCGTTCACAACAATGGAACCACAGCTCGGCATCGTCAGCTACCGCGACAACCGATCATTCGTCATGGCCGACATACCCGGCATCATCGAAGGAGCCAGCCAGGGAAAAGGACTCGGACTCCGGTTTCTCCGCCACATCGAACGCAACGCCGTACTACTCTTCATGGTACCAGCCGACGCCGACGACATAACCGCACAATACAACATACTCCTCGAAGAACTGCGCCGATTCAACCCACAACTCATCGACAAACAACGCATCCTCGCCATATCCAAATCCGACATGCTCGACGACGAACTCCGTCAAGCCATACAGACCACACTACCCGACGACCTTCCCCACGTATTCATATCAGCCGTCACCGGACAAGGCATCGACACACTCAAAGACCTCCTCTGGGCATCAATCACCGACGAACGCAACCAGATAGCCACACCAGCCATCACCCACCGGCCACTCGACGCACACCACCGCGTCACCGACGAAGACCAGTTCATCATACAGCCCGACCCACAGGCCACCGACACCGACGACGACACCGAAGAATACATCGACGAAGACTACGGCGACCAAGGCCAATGGGACACCCACTGGGACTACGACGACGCAGCCTCACGACTCGACGACGACGGATACCCCACCACACCACAACAATGACACCACTACCCCACATCACACTCAACGCCGGCCCTAACGCCACAGCACTCTCCACACTCCGCGGAGCCACCCGCCCCAACGACCCATACGACGGACTCAACTGCTGCCACTACACCGGCGACACGCCCCAACACATCCAAACATCACGCACCCTCCTCGCCCGACACCTCCGCATACCCCTCCAAAAACTCATCATACCCCGACAGACCCACTCCGCCAACGTCGCCACAATCACCCACCCCGACCATATCCCACCACTCACTGACACCGACGCACTCGTCACCAACCTCCCCAGCACACCACTCCTCATCCACACCGCCGACTGCGTCCCCATCATACTCCACGACCCACACACCCACATCATCGCCGCCATCCACGCCGGATGGAGAGGAGCCATAGCCGACATCACCACCCACACCGTCAACGCCATGACCACACTCGGCGCACACCCATCGCACATCATCGCCGCCATGGGTCCCGCAATATGCCCCCGATGCTTCGAAACATCACCACAGATCGCCGCACAATTCCCACCACACCTCATCACCTACCCAAACACCACCACCCCACGCCCCCACGCCGACATACCCGCACTCATCCGACTCCAGCTCATCAAAGCCGGAATACCATCCCACCACATATCCATGCCACCACTCTGCACCCACTGCAACCCCCACATCCTCTTCTCCGCACGCCACCACACCATCAACTCCGGCCGCATCACCACACTCATCCTCACCAACCCCTGACAACACTACGGCCCACCCCCCAGACATATCCGATCCCTGTCCCCCCACTTACAACCTCCCCCTCTCAAACGCATCAATAAAACTCCCCGCCGTCACATTCACCACCCTTATCCCCATCCTGTCGGCCAACCTCCGGATAGCATGATACCCCTTGAAAGCCAGATAAAAACTATACACTACCTCATGCAACCGCACACCACTGTAAACCTCCGCCACACGACGCCCCTCCTCCTCATTGTCAGCATAAAAATGAGGCTGCACACTCACCACACGATTCCCCTCATCCACCTCCAGAGTCCGCATCCACGAATGATCAGCACCCGCCACATAAACCACATCATAGCCCAGCCACAACCCGATCATCAACGACGGAATCAACACATTACGCGGACGAGGCATGCCACGCCCACTCCCCCAGGCCCAACGCTCAAGCCAACCCCACCCCTCCACAGCAAGAAAATTGAACCTCTCCACCCTCACACACCCATTGCCCTCATAGGCCGAAGCATCCACACCCCACGGCACAAACAACCGCATATCCCAGTCCACACGACCCAAAGCCTCACGCAGCCCCAGCACATTCCCGTCACACGTATCACCGAAAAACACCGGATCAGCCAACACATAAAGCCCCGGACGCAAATCAAAAAACTCCACAGTCCTCCCCGCAAAATTCACCGCCAGCAGATCACGCCCACGCAGACCACCCCTGCCCCCATCAAGCAACCCACGCAACGACGGACCATTGCCCAGCACCACAAGCTCGCCACCACAGCGCCCCCGGCCACCACCGCCGCACACCCAGTCACACCCACGCGACCGAGACAACAACTTCACCACACTCACCAACGACTCAACACAACGCATCAGCCCGTCAGCCACACGCTCCGCCACACTCCTTCTATCCTTCATATCCATTTTTAACCATTGAATTACACAATAAACATGGAAAACATCCACATCAAAACCCCAAAATTAACAAATCCCACCGAAAAACCGCCCAACCATATTGCAAAATCGCAAACTAACACCTAACTTTGCAACATCAAACCATCCCACAGCACCCCCCACCCCTCCCCCCCCCCCCCCCCCCCCCCCCCTCCCCCCCCCCCACACCCCCCCCCTCCCCCCCCCCCCCCCCCCCCCCCCCCCCCCCCCCCCCCCCCCCCCCCCCCCCCCCCCCCCCCCCACCCCCCCCCCCCCCCCCCCCCCCCCCCCCCCCCCCCCCCCCCCCCCCCCCCCCCCCCCCCCCCCCCCCCCCCCCCCCCCCCCCCCCCCCCCCCCCCCCCCCCCCCCCCCCCCCCCCCCCCCCCCCCC
>NZ_PUED01000041.1 GCF_003024925.1 Paramuribaculum intestinale | reverse complement strand
GTGCATTGCACTGCCACTCCACGCTCCCGCAACGTCAGCGTGGCCGAGATCGACAGCTGGCACCGCCAGCGCGGATTCAATCAGATAGGATACCATTACGTGGTGGCGCTTGACGGCACGGTGCATCGCGGCCGCGACGAAAGCATAGCCGGAGCACACTGCCTCGGACACAACGCCGGAAGCATCGGAGTGGCCTACGTAGGCGGCATCGAGACGGACGGGACGCCTGCCGACACACGCACGCCACAACAGCGCGAATCGCTCACCGCGCTGCTCGCATCGCTGCTCAGGCGCTATCCCGGATCGAGCGTCAGAGGCCACCGCGACTTCGCCGCCAAAGCGTGCCCCTCGTTTGACGCCACTGCGGAATATGCTCGTCTGTGCAAAGGATATCACGCCACTTGACATGTATGCGGATAATTAGGATTTTTTGCGTAACTTTGCATCAGGATTGCAGCTTCAGGCACCGACTTCGGGCGCAATCCCCCCACATCAATAACTGACCCTCTAAAGCAATCATCATACCGCCGAAGATGCATCCGCTACGTATAAAACGCTTATACAGATTCATGCTCAAGAGTTTCGTGCCCTTGTTTGTGATGACCTTCTTCATCTGCCTGTTCATCGTTATGATGCAGTTTCTATGGCGGTTTATCGACGATTTCGTGGGCAAGGGCCTGAGCATCGGAGTGATCGGAGAGCTGTTTTTCTACGCCTCGCTGACAATGATACCGATGGCTCTGCCGCTCGCCATCCTTCTGGCGTCGCTCATGACATTCGGTAATCTCGGCGAGCGATTCGAACTGACGGCCATGAAGGCTTCGGGCGTGTCGCTGATCAAAACGATGAAGCCTCTGATCGCACTGGTGGCCTTTATTGCCATAGCGGCTTTTTTCTTTCAGAACAATGTGTTGCCGGTCGCGCAGACAAAGATGTGGACCCTGCTCTACTCCATGCGTCAGAAATCGCCTGAGCTGGAGATACCCGAGGGAGTATTCTACGACCAGATTCCAGGCTACAACATCTACGTCAAGGAGAAAAACCGCGACAACGGCACCCTCTATCAGATGATGATCTACGACCTGTCGAAGGGGTTTGACAACGCCAGTGTGATTCTGGCCGATTCAGGACGTCTGGTCATGACCGAGGACAAGACCCATCTGGTGCTGCGGCTATGGCAGGGAGAATCGTTCGAGAATCTAAAGGAAGCCGGCATGAGCAGCGCCAATGTGCCTTATCGCCGCGAATCGTTTGATTACAAGGAGGTGTTGCTGAAATTCGACGCCAACTTCAACCGAATGGACGAGGACGGGATGCGCAACCAGTATGTCGGCAAAAACATCGCCGAGCTGCAGGAAACCATCGACTCCGTGCGTGCCCAGGCGGACAGCATCGGCTTGGAATATGCCAAAGCCGTGCAGTCGGCCGGACTTATGTCGATGCCACTCACAAAAGGCAACGACACTACCGGCCACAGCCATGCTGCCGCACGCCGGCTCAATGTCGACTCGGTGTTCAGAGGCTCAACATCGGCATATACACTGAGTTACCTGCAGACCGCTCTGGAGAAGACCAAGCGACAGCGTCAGGACTACGAATTCAAAGGCTATGCCTTGGCCGACAAACGCAAGACCATACGCCGCCACGGCATAGAACTGCAAAAGAAGTTCACACTGTCGTTTGCCTGTCTGGTGTTTTTCTTTATCGGCGCTCCGCTCGGAGCGATCATCCGCAAGGGTGGTCTGGGAATGCCGCTTGTCATATCGGTGTTTCTCTTCATATTCTATTACATCATAGACAATACCGGCAACAAGATGGCGCGCGAGGGGCGTCTGGAGGTGTGGGAAGGCATGTGGCTCAGCGCCGCTGTGCTGCTGCCTCTGGGCGTATTTTTCACCTACAAGGCGGTCAACGACTCGGCGGTGTTCAACCGCGACGCGTACGCCAACTTCTTCAGGCGTCTGCTCGGCCGAGGCGAAGTGCGTTCGGTCAGCATGAAAGAGGTGATCATGGAGGAGGTCGCTAAGGCTGAAGCGCTTACGAAGCTTGAATCGCTGTCGCTACATGCCGGCCGGCTACGCCAAAGCCTTGCGCGGTGCACTAACTATGTGGCCTACTGGACGCAGGGAGTGCCGCGTCTGGATCTCAAAGCGCTGTCGGCCGAACTGGAGAGCACCGTGGGGTATCTTGCCAACTCGCGCGACAGACTCGTAGTGATGAAACTCATGGATTTCCCGGTGCTTCGCAGCCTTTGGATATATCATCCGACAGGCGTTAAGTGGGTGGCCTGGAGCGCCATCATACTGTTCCCGATAGGGTTGCCGGTCTATATCGCCGGACGCCGCTCTATAAAACACCTCGACGGCGAGATAGCCACTATCGAAAAGGTAAGCCGCGAGGAGATCAAGCTTCTCAACGGCGAGAAGCCCCAAAGAACCATTACCAAAGACAAAACGTAGTATTCCTAAACTATACATATCAACGAACACCAATAGACAGCCACCTATTATCTATAATATGGAAAAGATCAGACTCAACACAATAGAGGAAGCCATAGAGGACTTCCGTCAGGGCAAATTCGTCATTGTGGTCGACGACGAGGATCGCGAAAACGAAGGCGACCTCATCATGGCTGCCGAAAAAGCCACGGCAGAGAGTGTCAACTTCATGGTGACGAATGCCCGCGGAGAGCTGTGCGCACCGCTGACCATTTCGCGCTGCCGCGAACTCAATCTGCCGCATCAGGTGGATGACAACACCTCGATGCTCGGCACACCGTTCACCATCACCGTTGACAAACTCGAAGGATGCACCACCGGAGTTTCGGCTAACGACCGTGCGGCCACTCTGCGTCATCTGGCCGATCCGGATGCGAAGCCGGAGGACTTCGGACGCCCCGGACACGTACATCCGCTCTACGCGCAGGAAGAGGGTGTGCTACGCCGGCCCGGACATACCGAAGCGGCCATCGATCTCGCCCGCCTCGCCGGGCTCAGGCCAGCCGCCACACTGATAGAGATACTCAATCCCGACGGCACCATGGCTCGCCTGCCGCAGCTGCGCGAGAAAGCCGACGAATGGGGTCTGAAGCTCATTTCGATACGCGATCTCATCGCCTACCGTATGCTACGGGAGCTGACCGTGGAAAAGGGTGAGGAAGTAAATATGCCCACAGCCTACGGCCACTTCCGTCTGATACCGTTCCGCCACAAGACCACCGGACTTGAGCACATAGCTCTGATAAAAGGCGACGTGGCGACGGACGAGCCGGTGCTGGTGCGCGTACACTCGTCGTGCGCTACCGGCGACATATTCGCTTCACGCCGATGTGACTGCGGCGAACAGCTCCACCGCTCGATGCAGGCCATCGAACGCGCCGGACGCGGAGTGGTGCTCTATCTGAGCCAAGAGGGACGTGGCATCGGACTCATGGAAAAGATCAGAGCCTACAAGCTGCAGGAAGATGGGCTCGACACTGTCGACGCCAATCTGCATCTGGGTCACAAGGCCGACGAGCGCGACTACGGAGTGGGAGCGCAGATACTCCATCTGCTCGGAGTCAAAAGAATGCGTCTTATGACCAACAACCCTAAAAAACGCATCGGACTGGAGGGCTACGGACTCACCGTGGAGGAGATCGTGCCGATTGAAATCGAACCCAATGATGACAACCGATTCTATATGCACACCAAAAAGGAGCGTATGGGTCACAATCTTCATAACGTAGACTGATGACGCAGTCACTGTTTTCTCTCCGGCGGCTGCGCTCGGCGGCCATGGCCGCACTCGTTGCAATCATGGCCGCAGGGATGTGGTCATGCGGCAGCGAGGAGTCGTATTCTCCTGAGATTGCCAAAGCGCTCGACCGTGCTGCACGCAACAGGAAGGAGCTGGTGGAAGTGCTCGAACACTATGAGGACGAACCTGAAAAACTGGAGGCTGCCAAGTTCCTGATCAGTAACATGCATGGCCACTACTCTTATCAGTGCACGGAACTTGATTCGCTTGAAATGTTTCTCGCACAGCTCACACGCAAGGAGGTGGATTTTTTCTTCACCCCCGAGCAGCTCAAGCGCTGGGAAAAGTTCTCACTCATCAATCTTCCACGCAAGGATGACCTCCGCAGTGTCAGCGCCGAAATGCTTATCGAGAACATTGATCTGGCATTCAAGCAATGGAAAGAGCGTCCATGGAACAAAGACCTGTCGTTTGACGACTTCTGCGAACTGATATTGCCCTATACCATAAGCGACGACCAGCCTGTGAGATGGCGGCGGATGTATGCCGAACACTACAATCATGTGCTCGACTCGCTCTATCAGGGCAGCGACGTGCTCGAGGCCGCCCTTGTATTGCTGAAGCACATTGAAAGCGAGAAATGGATCTACAACGATCAGCTGATCACTCCCCACCGCACCGCCACAAACCTGTTCAACAATCGTGTCGGATTCAGGCGCGACTGGTGTGATCTGCTCGTCTATGCCATGCGCTCATGCGGCATACCGGTGACTACCGACAACATACTGTTCTCGCCCGACAACAATCATTCATACCAGTGGATCGTGGTCCGCGATCCGATCACCTCGGAATACTATCCCGTAGGGCTTGACGACTACATCCCCGACCGCAGCCACCGCCCTGCTTCGCCGCGAACCACCGGCAAGATCTACCGTCAGTCGTTTGCACGCCAGGATGACCGCATGGCTGCTCTCAACGACATACGCTCGCTGCCAGTCAGGCTCAACAATCCCTTTCTGCACGATGTCACCTCACACTATTTCGGCCACAACGAAGCCACTGTCGGCATTCGTCCGACCGACGCAAAAATGATGGTATATCTCGGTCTATGGATCGACGGAAGCTGGGAAATAATCGATACCGGACGACGCGACGGCGACCGTGTGACATTCCACGACATTGAGCCTGGAGTGATCTTTGTCCCGGTGCGGCACACCACGGAAAGATTTGTACCGTGTGGCGACGCATTTTATGTCACACACGACTCTAAAGTGAAAACGCTTAAAGCCAATCCCGACAGACTGGTGCAGAAGGCGCGTCTGCGACGCACAAGACCATTCACCAACGTGCTGGCAATGCGCCTGTCGGATCATATAAGCGGATATACCCTGTCGGCATCAGACGACTATGCGTTCACTCATCCCGACACGATTTTCAGAGTCAATGACAACGATACCATCTTCACCGATTTGCTCAACATATCACTCCCACGCGACAGGCATTACCGCTATCTGCGAATGAGTGCTCCCAAGGGCAAACGTTTCACCATCGGCGAACTCGACATATTCGATGATAAGGAGATGGAACATCAACGCATTTGTCAGGTGATCGAGCGGTTTCCATCCGAATTCGAGCCCTACTATCTTCAGGACGGCATAGCCACATCGCGGTTCACACTTCCGGCCGACCGCAGTTTCTTCACCTACGACCTCGGCTCCCGGCCGGCAGCAATGGCTTCGGTATCGTTCTATACTGATAAAAACTTCATCACCAAGGGCACTGACTACGAAATATATTATCTTGCCGCCGACGGCAACTGGACTCTGCTCGACAAGGCTACTGCCAGAAAAACGTATATCGACATGGTTGTGCCCGGCAATGCACTGCTGCTGATATGCAAGGCTGGCTCCGAGCTGAAAGGACAAGCCTTCATCTACAAAAACGGCCGGCAGATCTATTCCTACGATCTTGCACGACTTTACCGATGAAAAAGATTTGGCCGAGAGCGTAAATAATATTAACTTTGCGACAATCAAACATAACATTGATCTATGCACAGCCGTCCTGCCCGCTTTCGAAAGGAGTCACGGCCTGCATCTGACACTGTAATCAGACTCTTAATTCACATAAAGCTTCGTCATGGATCAGAAACTCGACTGGGCCAACCTATCGTTCGGCTATATTCCTACCGATTACAATGTGCGCTGCCGTTACCGCGACGGCAAGTGGGGCGAGATAGAAGTATCATCGTCCGACACTATCAACATGCACATGGCCGCCACGGCTCTCCACTATGGCCAGGAGATATTCGAAGGCCTCAAAGCCTTCCGCGGCGCCGACGGCAAGGTGCGCATATTCCGTATTGAAGACAATGCCAACCGTATCATTTCATCGGCCAACGGCATCAAGATGGCGCCGGTGCCCGTCGACCTGTTCAAGAAGATGGTGATCAAAGCCGTGGAGCTCAACGCCCGCTTCATACCCCCCTACGGCAGCGGAGCATCGCTCTACATACGCCCCATCGAGCTTGGCATGAGCGCCCAGATCGGCGTGCATCCCTCGTCGGAATATCTGTTCATGGTGATGGTGACCCCCGTCGGCCCATACTTCAAGGAGGGATTCAAACCTACCAATATATGCATCATGCGCGAGTTTGACCGCGTGGCGCCCAAAGGCACCGGCCGCTGGAAAGTGGGCGGCAATTACGCAGCAAGCCTTGAAGCCGGCGAGCGCGCCCACGAACTCGGATATTCGGCCGTGCTCTACCTTGATCCGCGCGAGAAAAAGTATATCGACGAATGCGGTCCGGCCAACTTCTTCGCCATCAAGCAGGGCCGCTACATCACCCCTGCCTCGGAATCGATACTCCCCTCCGTCACCAACCGCAGCCTGATGCAGCTCGCCCGCGACATGGGCATCACGGTCGAAGAGCGTCACATACCTCTGGAGGAGCTTGCCGAGATCGACGAGGCCGGAGCGTGCGGCACAGCCGCCGTGGCATCGCCCGTGGCCGAAATCCACGACATAGACACCGGTGTCAAGTATATCGTGGCCAAGGATCACCAGCCCGGCCCGATCACCACACGGCTGTATGAGAAGCTGCGTGCAGTGCAGCTCGGAGAAGAGCCCGACACACACGGCTGGAACACCATTGTGGAGGGTATCTGATGACACTGCCTTATCAATCGGTAATCGACAAATATTATCCCGAAGGGTCAACCCTTCGGGATATTTTTCTGCGCCACAGCCGTTCGGTGGCCGCGCTTGCGGTGGAAATAGCCCGAAGACGACATCTTCCGGTCGACCTGCAGACTGTTGAGGAAGCCGCCATGCTCCATGACATAGGCATATTTCTCACTGACGCACCCGGAATCCACTGTCACGGCACCGCTCCCTACATAGCCCACGGCTATCTGGGAGCCGACCTGCTCCGCCGCGAGCGTTACAGCGAGGATGTGGCAAGAGTGGCCGAACGCCATACCGGCTCGGGGCTGACCGCCGGCGAGATCGCGGCGCAACATCTGCCTCTTCCCGCCGACCGGACGTATATGCCCGACACACAGCTCGAACGCTTGATATGCTATGCCGACAAATTCTACTCCAAAAGCGGCGACATGGAGCGCAAGAGCATCGACCGGGTCAGAGCATCGATGGCGCGCATATCGGCCGACACACTACGTCGCTTCGATCGGCTGCACGAAGAGTTTTCGGACTGATGCCTGACCGGCCGCAGACTGTAGGTCAGAGCACCACAGTGGCTCTCACCGGGAAATGATCGGAGGGCACACGCGCCTTGAAATTGCCTATCATAAGCTCCGACGGAGCGTTGGCGCCGGCAGGCTTCACCTCGCCCCCTTCATCGGAGCGGTACGTATCGGTGAGGATGCCGTATTTCTCCACAATGATTCCAGGGCTGACAAATATATGGTCGATACGCTGGTCGGAGAAAGCGTCGGTACGGTAATCGTTGAACGTGCCGTTGGTCTCATATACCATCGCGGCAGCGTCATGCGAATCAATAAGACCGCATTCAAGCACTGTGCGGTAAGCGTCGCTGCGCTGATCGACATTGAAGTCGCCAGTCAGCATCGCCGGCAGGCTGTCGCCAAGCTGAATGATCTTGTCGCGTATGAGCCGTGCGCTCTCTCGCCGCGCCACCTGACCCACATGGTCCATGTGGAGATTGAACATCAGAAACTCACGGCCGGTGGGAATGTGGCGGAAGCGTCCCCATGTGCATATCCTGACACATACGGCGTCCCACCCCAGACCCGGCGACTCCGGGTTTTCCGACAGCCAGAAATCACCGTGATCCACCGCCTCGAACAGATCCGTCCGGTAGAAAATCACCGAATGCTCTCCGGCCTTGTCGCCGTCGTCGCGTCCGCGTCCTATATAATCATAGCCGGGCAGCGATCCCTTCAGATCCTCAAGCTGGCTGTGAAAACCCTCCTGAGTGCCGAATATATCGAAATCATGGAAACGGATGAGATCGGCCACCACACGATGTCTTCTCTGCCATGAATCGCCACGCGCATCGTCGCCGGCATTGAGCTGTCGGATATTGTAGGTAGCGACATTGAAACGCGCACTGCCGCCTGACTCCGCGGCCATAACTCCGGCAGCCGCAAGAGCCACCGCTATCAAAGCGAATATTTTCATGAGCTTTCACAAAAAAATGTTTTCACAAAATTACCGGATATTTTTGGAAATTATGTGAATTATCGCTATCTTCGCTACCGATGATAGATGATTTCCTGACATATCTGCGCTGCGAACTCAACTATTCGCCCCACACAGTCGACGCCTACCGCCGCGATCTGACCGGCTGGCGTGACGACACCACATCGGGAGGACGATACGCTTTCGATCCGGCCTCGGTCACGCTGCTTGACCTGCGAGAATGGATATTCTCACTGTCGAAACGCGGATCATCGCCCCGAACGGTGCGCCGCAAGGTGCAGGCTCTCCGGGCCTTCTACCGGTGGATGATGCGCAGCCGCGGTCTGCAGGCCAATCCGGCCGCAGAGCTGACACTGCCCAAGCTCGAAAAGCCCCTGCCGGTATTCGTCAGACCGGAAGAAACGGAATCAGTGCTCAACGAAGAGGTGGATATGACCGATTTCGAGCAGGTGCGCGACCGGCTCATAGTCGACATGCTCTACACCACCGGGATGCGATGCTCCGAGCTGACCGGCCTTACCGATGCCGGAGTGGATCTGGCCCGTGGTGAACTAAAAGTGCACGGAAAACGTAATAAAGACAGACTCATCCCATTCGGGAAAGAGCTTGCCGATATGATACGACACTATCAGACACTACGCAACAACACAGCCGGACGAAGCGAGCTGTTTTTTGTCCGCTCCGACGGACGTCCGCTATACCGCAAGCTCGTCTACAATGTGGTGCACCGAGCGCTGCAGCCGACCACTGCCCTGCGCCGCAGTCCACACGTGCTACGGCACTCGTTTGCCACCGACATGCTCAACGACGGCGCCGACATCAACGCCGTGCGCCGACTGCTCGGCCACGAATCGCTGTCGACCACACAGATATATACACATATAACATACCGGGAACTTCAACAAAATTACCAACAAGCACATCCACGTGCATTAAAAAAAGGAGGTTAATCATGGAAGTAAAAATTCAGGCAATCCACTTCGACATCGCCGACAAACTCGTCAGCTTCATCAACAAGAAAGCCGAACGTCTGGCGCGCCACAATGTCAACATCTCTACAGTCGACGTCACCCTAAAGGTCGTAAAGCCCGAGACAGCCATGAACAAAGAGGCTCTGGTAAAGGTAGCAGTGCCCCAGCAGGACGATTTCGTGGCCACAAAGATAGCCGACACATTCGAAGAAGCCATCGACCTGTGTCTGGAGGCGATCGAGCGTCAGCTTGAGAAAAAGAAAGACCGCAAATAACCGACGCTACGGCCTGACGACACAGTGACTGACCACTGATGGTCGCCGCGCCGCAACGCCTGACCGCAACGGCGGTGTGTCGACGGCCTGTCACAGCCGGGGCACACCGCCATATCGCATCCTGAAAGCCGCATCCCGACCGCATGACAATGACCGCATAAAGATCGCGGCAATCGATATGTGAAGATCCGAAGTCGGGATTCGCGTATGGAGAGCCGTATGGAACCGTATGGAAATTCCGTATGGAGATTCCGTATGGAGATTCCGTATGGAGATTCCGTATGGAGATTCCCAAAAAGAGTGTAAAAAAAAGCGCGTGGGGAGAGAATATTCAACGATTTGAAGTAACTTTGCATCTCGAACCAACGCTACTTCACATTTGAGGCATTCTCAACTATATATCATACTGACAGCCACAGCCTTGCTGACAGCTTCGGCGTCGGCTTCGCTTGCCGGACAGACATCGCCGACACATGCGGCGATCCCTGCGGCGCAAATACCCGACTCAATTAACGCAGCCGATTCCATGCAGGCTTCCGCCGCTGATACGGATTCGGCCGGCGTCACGGCTTCGATACTCAACCGCCGGCGCATCTCTCCCGACGTCACTGACGATACCACCCGACGGCCATCGGGTCCGAGAATATCGCGAGTGAAATCCGACCTCGACAATCCCGTCGACATCAACGCCAACGACTCCATGGTGATCATAGGCCGCAACAACGCATACATCTACGGCGCAAGTTCGGTCAGCTACGGACGACAGAAAATCGACGCCGACGAGATACACCTCGACATGGCCACCTCCACGGTCTACGCCGTAGGACGCCCCGACTCCGTAGGCGACATTCAGGGATCGCCCGTGTTTGACGACAACGGCACCTCCTATGAGGCCAAGACCATGGAATATAATTTCAAATCCGAGAAAGGCATCATCACCGACATCATCACCGAGCAGGGCGAGGGATATCTGACCGGAGGACGGGCGAAAAAGATGGACGAAAATACCATCTTCCTGCAGAACGGACGATACACCACCTGCAACCACCACGACAATCCCCACTTCTATTTCCAGCTCACCAAAGCCAAGGTGAAACCGAAGAAAGACATCGTGGTCGGGCCCGCCTACATGGTGCTTGCCGGACTGCCGCTGCCGCTGGCCGTGCCTTTCGGATATTTCCCCTTCTCCGAAAAATACTCCTCGGGCATAATATTCCCCACATTCGGCGACGACTACAACCGTGGATTCTACCTCTCCGACGGAGGCTACTATTTCGCCATCAACGACAATATCGACCTCGCGCTCACAGGAGAGATCTACACCAAGGGATCGTGGGGACTGCAGGCACGCTCGGCCTACGTGAAACGCTACAGATACAGCGGATCATTCAACCTCAGCTACCTTAAGACCATCACCGGCGACAAAGGAGCACCCGACTATCAGGCCATGACCAACTTCCAGGTGTTGTGGAGTCATTCGCAGGATCCGAAAGCCAATCCGGCACTCAACTTCTCGGCATCGGTCAACTTCACCACATCGGGCTACTCGCGCAACAACCTCAACTCTTACTACTCCAACTCGTTCACGGAAAACACCAAGAGCTCTACGGTCAACCTGACCTACCGCCGCCCGGGTTCGAAATGGTCGTTGTCGACCACTGCCAACATTGCACAGCGCACACAGGACTCCACCCTGGCCGTATCGTTTCCCAACGTCACCGTCAGCCTCTCGCAGATCACGCCTTTCAAACGCAAGAGAGCCGTCGGAGCTGAAAAATGGTATGAGAAGATAAAACTCTCCTATTCGGGAGTGTTTAACAACTCTCTCACCGCCAAGCAGGACGAATTTTTCAAGAAAAGCCTGATCAAAGACTGGCGCAACGGCATGCGCCACAACATACCCATATCGGCCACATTCAATGTGTTCAACTACATCAACGTCACTCCGTCGGTCAACATCACCGACCGCATGTACACAATGAAGGTCAACCGCCAGTGGGATCCCAACGCCTCGGTCGAAGTGTGCGACACAAGCTACTCCTTCTACAACGTATGGGACTTTTTGGCATCGGTGTCGCTCGACACCAAAGTCTACGGATTTTTTCAGCCGCTGCCGTTTCTTGGCGACAAGGTAAAGATGATACGCCACGTCATGACACCCACCATATCGTTCAGCGGCACACCCGACTTCGGATCGCCATTCTTCGGATATTACGGCACATACCAGTATCCCGACGCACAGGGAGTCATGCAGACACGCCAATACTCCAAATATCCCAACGCTCTGTTCGGAGTGCCAGGCGTGGGACGTTCGGGTACGGTCAGCTTCTCGCTTGCCAACAACCTGGAGATGAAAGTGAAGGACGACAATGACTCGATAGGCGAGCGCAAGGTGTCGCTGATCGAGAATTTCTCAGTAAGCCAGAGCTACAACTTCGCCGCCGACTCGCTGCGATGGAGCAACATCAACACATCGCTGCTGGTCAAACTGATGAAAAACTTCAACCTCAACCTGTCGGCCACATGGGATGTCTACACCTATCAGCTCAACCAGGCCGGCAACCCGGTGAGAGTAAACCGCACGCGTCTTCAGGCAGGAAAAGGACTGGCCAAACTGTCGAGTACCGGCACATCGTTCTCCTACACGCTCAACAACAACACCTTCAAGCGCAAAAACGACAAAGACAAAAAAGGCTCTGACAAAAAAGGGAATAGCGGCGACGATACCGACAGCGACGACCCGATGTCGAACGCACCCAACGCCGACCGCGATCCTCGCGGCAATATCGACAACGACATCGACCTGTCGTCCGACGGCTACATGAAATGGGATGTGCCCTGGAATCTGTCGTTCAACTACTCGATAGGATACGCCTATGGCAAGTTCAACAAGCGCAAGATGGACTACGACGGCAAGATCACACAGAATCTCAGCTTCTCCGGCAACATACGTCCTACGGCCAACTGGAATTTCTCATTCAGCGCCTCATATAATTTCGAAACTCACAAGATCGCCTACATGAACTGCAATATCACACGCGATCTTCACTGTTTCAGCATGCGCGCGAGCTTCGTGCCTGTCGGACCGTACAAATCCTACAACTTCCACATTTCGGTCAACTCCTCGCTGCTGCAGGATGTGAAATACGACAAACGCTCATCTATACGCAACGGTGTCACCTGGTACTGATACCACCGTAGCCGGCAATATATCCGGAGAGTGATACGGATAGCGCCGATAAGATCACAATCCATAAAAGCGGTGTGGCTCTCCTCCCGAGCCACACCGCTTTTACTCTAATGCTTTGACCCTATTGCCGCCCGCAATGCGACATCATGTCTCATTCGGCCGTCGGCATCGACCGTAACAGTCGGTCGAGCCACGGCCCCACCCACTCCATCTTGAAGTAATGGTTCGGACCGTCGACATTGACCATACGGTAGAATTCGTCGCGCGACAGCCCATCGGGAAGCGCGTCATAGTCGGTGCGCGACGCCTCATCGGCATATTTGGCATAATGATGCCACTCGAACGCCTCCGGCGCGCCCGACCTCCTGTAGGCATCCTCTATCAGCCTGAAATCGCGGTCAAGCCCACCCTCGGTGCATATCACCGGACGCGGAGACAAGGCTGCCACTATGTCGGGGAAATCAAACTGCGTCAGAAATCCGGGGATAAGATGACGTATTGAGTTGGGATAACCCCTGCGGCCATCTTCGTCGCGTGCATTGAGCACCAACGCTCTTTCACGCGTGCGGCATAGGAAATCGTTGTAGACAAACGCATATATCGAGCTGTCAAGCAGCCCGAGAGCCATCATAGGCTCCGTACCGAGCGAGAAACCGCTCACTATTATCCGGTTCTTGTCAATATCAGGCTGCGTTTTCATCCAGTCCAGCACCACCTTGTCATACCACGAAGCCAGACCGAGATAGCTCCAGCCAGTTTCAAGCAGGAAACGCGACGGGGTGATATCGTCATACACACCGCCATCGGACTGCTCGCCGAAACAAGGATTGTCGACCACCACGGCCGTCAGACCGCGCTTCACGAAATGCAGCCCCATGGCCGCACGCCTCACGATAGAGTCAGCTTCTCCATCGAGCATGAAGTTGCCCGAGCGCTCCCCCGCCAGAAGCTCCTTGGTCTGACCCGATCCGGGAATACACAGCACGGCCGCACGGCTGACATCCGCACTGTCGGGACGCATCACGAAGTATGCCACCGGATTCTCGTCGAGCGGAAACGACTCCCACCGCTCTATCACATAGCCGTCACGGCGAGATTCTGTCACCTTGCGCGGAGACGCAGCCGGCGCATCGGGATGACGCATCAGCCCGCGCATGGCCTCCGACATGGCTTCGCGCCATGCATCGAGGCTGTCGGCCGGCATACCGCCATCATATTGCAATCTCGGCACGGCGCGCTTCATCACCCGCTCCACTGCCGAACGGGTGCTGTTATAGACCGGCGTCGGCTGATCCTCACTGCCGGAAGCCGCCGACGCGACAAGGCATCCCGCACACATCGCCGCTATCAGGGCCACGGCTGCCGCACTGTACTTTTTCATAGGTAAGAATTATCTGTAAAATGGATATGACGAACTGACGCAAAGTTACAACTTTACGCGGATATACGCAGACACTATTTATCGTCTTTGCATATGCTTTTTCAGCGGCACGGATGTTTTTTCGTAAAAATAGCGTAGACCGGATGATACGTCAGCCGGGTGATACGTTGCCGCACGATGCGTCTGGCAGCGGCGACATTGCCCGACGAAGCAGCGGATGTGTTGACACCAGTCCGACTCATGTGGCGCAACAGATCTGATGCCGACTCGAAATCCACCGTAGCAGTCCGGCCATCGTCCGACATAGTAAGTTCCATCGCGTCAGGGGTCAGCCGCGCCAGTCCGTCGGCATCAAGATATGTGGCCGCAGGAGTGATTATGCCGCTCAGCTCGTGGAAAGTCGATCGTCCGAACGTGGATATGACTACCTGACCGCCCGGACGCAACACCCGTCCGCACTCTGCAAGAAACCTACCGAGCGAATTGAACCACTGCACCGAAGCCGAAGCCACGATAGCGTCGGCCGAGTTGTCGGCCATGCCGCGTACCGCAAGTTCGGCGTCGCATATCCGTTTTTTGCCGGGAAGATCGTCGCCGATGGCCGCCAGATCCCAGAATTCGAGATTCGCGCCGCGAAGCCAGCCGAGATATTCGCGTGTGAACAGTCCTGTGCCCGGACCGATCTCCACCACATCGGTGATCCTGCGCCCGGATGACACCTCGCGCCAAATCTCCGACAGGCACGCGGCCATGGCGCGCTGCACCGTGGCCGCGCCGTCGTAGGTAGGCGCGCCGTGCGAGAAGTTACGTTCCACAGAATCCTTATCGACCGAAGCCATAGCCATGACCTGCGTCCAGTCAGGAAAATGCGCGCCGCCGGTCACCGTCATATCGGGATGTCCATGCCACGCCTCCATCTGCCCTGCAAACGGGATTATGCGATCCGACTTTGAAACGATCACCTTATCCCAGACGCATATATCATCCTCACGCGCCGGATCATTCACGCCCATGCGTGATATCGACTCAAGCTCGCCACGCAGATGCTCCACGCCGACGGGTTCGAAATCCGGCATCGGATCCGATACTGCAAACATCCGCTTGCGGAATTCCCCCACCGATCGCTCCGAAAGGGTGCGGAGTGTAAGACCGAACACCCTGCACGGTATGCCACGGCGGTCGTCGACAGGCCACGGAGTGCCGTTCACGGCCAGCGTACGCGTGATCGGCAAATCGGGACAGCTCAACAGCCATCGATGAGCCACAGCAACCCCAAACGACCATGCCACGACGCATATCTCCCTGTATTCTTTCAGACAATCCACGTCGGGAAACTCCACGTCGCTGTAGTCATACACCACCATCAGGTCAAAACCGCTACGGATATAGCCGCGATAGAGCGACGGACGTGTCGACCATCCGGCAAACACGATCATCAGCCGCCCGGCTCCGGTCTGTATCACTTCATATCTCATGGCGCAGCGAATCCAACAGTCCGTCGATATCATCCTCGGTCATGGCCGCGCTCAGACTTATGCGCAGACGCTCCGTGCCGGCCGGTACGGTCGGAGTCCTTATCGGCAGCACCTTCTGTCCACGGTGCCGGAGTGCGGCCGACAATGCCACGGCCCGATCCGAACTACCGGTCACAACATACTGGATATGGCTCTCCGGGGGCATGAACCGCGAATCGGAAGGCAGCAGACCGCACAGTCCGCCGTGAAGCCGCTTCGCC
>NZ_PUED01000040.1 GCF_003024925.1 Paramuribaculum intestinale | reverse complement strand
GTTTGGTTCTTCCCGCATTGCCCGGCGGCTGGTAAGATGGACCTTATCATTCCTTTCTTGGTTATGGCGTGTCACACCCGCGAAAGTACGCCGTTGGTTCAACCGTCGTTTTAATGTGGATGAGACCATTATGGATCAAGGTGCGGCTTTCGACCTCATACGCGGCTCTGTCAATCTGGTGCTTGCCGGAGCACTCATTGCCCTCGGCACCTCGCTGAAACTGCCCCTGTCAACCACTTTCGTAACATTTATGGTCGCTATGGGTACTTCTCTTGCCGACAGGGCATGGGGGCGTGAAAGTGCTGTGTTCCGCATCACCGGCGTGATTTCCGTAATCGGCGGTTGGTTTCTTACTGCGGGTGCGGCGTTTATCGGCGCAGGACTGATTGTTGCAGCAATGCACTATGGTGGTCAGTGGGTGATGCTTCTGTTGGCGGCTTTGACGATATTCATAATCATCAACAGCAACCGGAGGTTCAGAAAGAAGACAGAAGAAGATAACGGTGATGCACTGTTCCAGACTATAATATCCACTCAGGATCGGGAGCAGACATGGCCGTTGCTTATGATGTATATCACCGAGCAACAAGAGAAGTTCATGACCTATGCCGAGGAAAAATACCGGGATATAACATCGGCTTTCATAACTGAAAGTTCCGGGGTGCTGAGCAAAACGGAGTCAAGCCTCGCCCGCCAGAAAACCACGCTTAAAAACGCTCGTCGGAAGGAAACTCTGTGCCTGCGTCATTTGACACGCGAGATGGCGATAGAAAAAAGCACTTGGTTCTATCTCAGCAACAACTGCTGTATGGGCATACTTTACAACCTGCGCCGCATCAACGAGGTCTGCAAAGAGCATGTCGACAACAATTTCCTTCCTCTGCCTCCCAAATATATTACTGAATACGAGATGATACGGACACAAATAAGTACACTGTTCAATGATACCGTCAAACTTATGGAGAGCGGGGATACAGATACGATAAGCACTCTTCGCCAACACTGTGACGAGATAAAGGATACTGTTTCCGACACATATCATCGTGTGCATGACCAGCTCCGCGACGGAGACACATCGGCAATGGCTGTTCTGTATGTCTATGTCAATATGCTTCAGGAAACGCAGGAAATGGTATCGTCAATAAGGAAATATCTGCGGGCGTTTGCCAAGCTGCGCGACTCAGATTTCCGCACACGCCCTGCCAAAATCATGGTGCCCACAGTATAAAGTCTAAGTAAAAAGGATTGTACCAAAGGTTGAGATGGGAGTGCATGTCTCCCATCTTTTTTATGTCGTAATTGACTGATAGATTTTAATATTTGTCTAATATTTCCGATATAAACGTGAAATAAAAATGCGGTTACTTTGTATCGAAGAAATACTATAAATCATGTACGTTACAGTTCTCTCGATAATGGCTCTGGCCGGAATCATCGTTATGTTGCGACGGCATATACGCAGACACAAAATCAAGGAAATGTGTTGTATTATTCCCAATAGTCCTGTCGGAAAGTCTTGTTTGACCGTGACGATGCAGTCATGCGGTCCGATTATCGACAAAGCGCTGAAATGTCTTTCAAACAATGACAGTATAGCCGTTTGCAAGAATCATCGAATCGGGTCAGAAACCATTGACATAATCAGTGAGAAAGTCCGGAATTGTTCGGCGGACTCTGATGATACTATCGGCAGGACTGCGCTATATTGTGAATATATGCTTGAGGCTACGGACAAGATTGCCGAAACCACACGTCATCTTGTCACGTCCCCGGATGGCTATATACCTATCTCTTACAAATGTGAGATCGAAACAATTCGTGGAGGGATTGTCCGACTGTCTCAATTAGCTGACAGCATACTCAGTTCAAATGTTGATACAGTGAAGATTAATGGAGATGCGGGTTTGGAGAAAGGTTTTATCGAACACAGCATCGCCATACATTCCAAAGGGATGACCCATGAAGATTTTGATGAAGGAGCCCCCTCATATTCCTATCTGATGCTCTTGTATTATCTTCATTCCTTTATCAGTTCCTTTCTACAGGCAATCAAAAACATTAAAACAAGCAATAAACCAATGACAGCATGAAACGGATTTTAATTAGGGATATTCAGTTAATGGCTTGATTTTTCAAGCTGAAAATGGAGCGTGGTCGCCCTATGGCTGGAGAAGATACCCTCCACCATCGACCAGTACAAGGCAAAGAACGAGGTGCTGGAAAAGGAGATTCCGCAGTTGCAGGAGATAGCGGGCAAGGTGTGGAAAAAGGAGGACGAGCTGAAACAGTTGAAGTCCGAACTTGCCGCGCTTGACCGCAAGATCCAGCTGGAACTTGCGCCGCCTACGCCCGAAGTCGCCGAAAAGGAAAACGACGGGCAGGAGGTCAGACCGGATGCGGAAGGTGTACGGAACTTGCCGTCACAGCATACCGAGGAAGCTCCCCGGATTCGCAACCCAATGAATGAACGAAGTCCATCGGGCAATGAAATTGCCGACCATGTCATCATCGGACGTCCGGGTTTTCAGTTAAAGAATGAAAACCGCCCGAAAGGGATAAAGATATGACCCATGCCATTACAGACCGACCGCACTGTTATGCAGACGCGGTCGGTCTATCTGAATATGGAAGATTCTTCAGCGTTTCTTACCTGTATCTCAAGATAATGTCCTATCTTTGGAAGATAAATATCAATCAATTTAATTTTATCATGATAACCAACCGTGAAGAAGTGCTTGAAAACGCACTGCGCGTTTTCGCCAAGATGAATTATGAGAAGGCAAGTCAGGTAGAGATCGGAAAAGCCTGCGGGCTGACGAAAGCCGGGCTGGTGTACTATTATCCGATAAAGCTGGATCTTTTTGTTGCGGTTATAGATAAATATGTTTTCGGGATGCAGTCGGTGGCAAATAAGTTCCGTTTCAAGGCTGCCACCCTGTCGGAATTTATCGAACAATATATAAAAGGTGTGGAACAGACCATGCGGAAACTCATATCGCTTCTTGATGACGGCAACAATCCGGCAGGATGCAGCTTCAATTTCTATTATTACCATCTTATGATGCAGGTACGGCTTTATTATCCGGATGTGGAGGAAAAGATAGCAGGCATGTTCCGGCAGGACTACGAGTTTTGGAGAGCCGCCATACAGTCGGCAAAGGACACAGGGGAGATACGGCAGGATGTGGACATCGAGGACACAGCCATGCTGTTCCGGCAGGTGTTTTTCGGTCTGTCCTTTGAGCAGTCTTTTTTGAGGGGGCTTGACATACAACGGCTTGCAAGGGAACTGCGCTTCGTCTATTCGCTGTTAAAAGCCTGAAATGTTAAAATTCGAGCGGTTTTGTGTTTTCAGCCGCTTTTTTATGTGTTAAAAACAAACCAATCGGTTTGTTTTTCGGATTATTTCGCTAATTTTGGGGTCATGGAATCTATAGCCGGGAAATTATGGATAAGATACTAAAACAACGTGGCAGCATCGTCCGCGATAGCTCCGTAACTCGATTTTTGAGACTGTTTTTTAATTCAAAATTGTTCCACGGGTGTATTTGCCTGAAAATCAATAGATTAAAGTGTTAATACAATCGTTCCACGCCCCAATTTTCTAACATCAATTAACAAACCCTACCCACCTAAAAACGGGTCAAGCCGAAAGCACGGTGCATGAATTTTGAGAAAAGTGTTAAATTTGTGGCATGAAAACCGCAGATGCAATATGGATGTGCCTGCCCGAGGGCATGGACGAACTATTTGAAATGGTGCGCTTCGAGCGCACGGAACAGTCCTATGACATATGGCTTGACGAAAAGAAGAAACTGTCTGATGAAGACTATCGTAATCCAAATATCGTAGCGCGAGGCTATACGGATTATGTAACAATACAGGACTATCCGATGCGTGGACGGCCTGTATTTCTTCACATGCGCAAGAACAAGTGGTGGGACAGGCAGACCAACGAAATCTTCAGCTACAATCTCGAACTTCCCAACGAGGAAGGAACACGACTCAGCGCCGAGTTCGTGGCTTTTTTAAAAGACGAAGGTGGAGACGACAGCCCTGTCGATTAAACAGATAGCGCAGATGTACTGCGTCAACGGCAAACATTTTGCCGACTTGTACCGCAATAAGATAAGCGGTTACGCCGACTGGTGCGAACAGGAGCTTGGCTGTGGGTTCTATTTCAACGCCGATAATATCGGCCCTTACATGAGTCTTGATGAGACGTGTCTGAGCAACGGGGAGGTATGGACGTTCCTGACCAACAAGGACGGCCACGGAGGCAAGGGAACACTTGCGGCAGCCATTCCCGGAACAAAGAGTGACGAAATTATATCCATACTCATCGGAGCTATGGAGAAATCAATCAGACGCAGGGTCAAGGAAGTGACCTGCGATCTCTCGCCATCAATGATGCTCATAGCCGCAGAAGTGTTCTATAACGCCCATGTAGTCAACGACCGTTTTCATGTCCAACAGGTCTATAATGAGGCCGTTGACGAAATCCGCATTGACATTCGCCGACAGCTCATCGCAGAGGAAAACAACCGCAACAAGTCCGAACCGCCGGTAACGTACTCCAACGGAGAGACCATGCGCCAGATACTGGCCCGCAGCAAACACACTCTGATGATGTCGCAGAACAAATGGACTGACATACAGCGCCATCGTGTCAACATACTGTTCAAATACTATCCAATGTTGAAGGCTGCATACAGCCTTGCGATGGAGCTGCGCAAGATTTTCAACGCTAAAATCTCACCGACAAAAGCCATGGGGAGGATGAACAAGTGGTATGAAAAGGTAATGGCATTGGGTAACAACAACTTCCGCTCGGTAATCAAAACATTCAAGAACCACGCCCCAACAATCCTGAACTATTTCCGTCGTCGTGCGACCAATGCCTCTGCCGAGGCATTCAACTCTAAAGTCAAAATATTTCGCTCACAAATGCGTGGTGTCCGGGACCGCGACTTCTTCATCTTCCGATTAGTCAAACTCTACGCCTAAAAATTTAACACTTCTAATTGCCCAATTTAACATATGCACCGTGCTTTTCGGCTTGAGCCCGATTAGTCAAACTCTACGCCTAAAAATTTAACACTTCTAATTGCCCAATTTAACATATGCACCGTGCTTTCGGCTTGAGCCTGAACTACTTCCGTCATCATGCGACCAATGCCTCTGCCGAGGCATTCAACTCTAAAGTCAAAATATTTCGCTCACAAATGCGTGGTGTCCGAGACCGCGACTTCTTCATCTTCCGATTGGTCAAACTCTACGCTTAAAAATTTAACACTTCTAATTGCCCAATTTAACATATGCACCGTGCTTTCGGCTTGAGCCGATAAAAGAGCCTAAATTTCACTAATAGATACAAATAAAGCGTTGAGAATAAACTTTAATTAGCTTATTTTCAACACTTTATATTATGTGATCCGGATGCGACTCGAACGCATGACCGTCTGCTTAGAAGGCAGATGCTCTATCCAGCTGAGCTACCGGACCGATTGGCGTATTTACGGGCGCAAAGTTACAAAATTTAGTTGAGCGAGTCAAGCACTTTGCGTATCTTTTCGTAAGTAGTGATGCGCGTCGGAACAAGAGGAAGGCGTAACTCGTTCTCTATAAATCCCATAGCATGGAGCAGGCATTTCACGCCTGCGGGATTGCCGTCGACAAACAGCAGCGAGAACAGGTCGGTGAAGCGGTGGTGGATCATGCGGGCTGCATCGAAATCTCCTTCGAGCGCCAGACGTGTCATTTTGGCGAATTCTTTTGGAAAGGCGTTGCCTATCACTGAGATCACTCCTATAGCGCCGAGAGTGATCAGCGGAAAGGTGATGCCGTCATCGCCCGATATCACCGAGAAGCTGTCGGACTTGTGTTTGATTATATCGTCCATCTGGTTGATGTTGCCCGAAGCTTCTTTTATCGCCACTATGCCCGGATGGTCGGCGGCGAGCCGCAGGGTAGTGTCGGCGGTCATGTTGACGCCGGTACGTCCTGGAACGTTATACAGTATCACCGGCACAGGCGATGCCTTCGCTATGGCCGAATAGTGCTGGTAGATGCCCTCCTGAGATGGTTTGTTGTAGTAGGGGACTACCGACAGTATGGCGTCGAACTGCGAGCTGTCCACGCGCTCGGCCTCTTTGACAACGTCGGCGGTGCAGTTGCCGCCGCAGCCTACTACCAGGGGCACGCGACCTCCGACGTGGTCGGCCACGAATTGTTTTATGTCACGCCGCTCCTCGGGGCTGAGTGCCGGCGTCTCGGCCGTAGTGCCCAGCACCACAAGATAGTCTACCCCGTTTTTTATCTGATAGTCGAGCAGGCGTGCCAGCGCCTGATAATCGACTGATTTGTCTTTTTTGAACGGCGTGATAAGTGCCACGCCCATTCCTCTGAGGTTGATATGCGACATAGTGTCAGTGAAAGGATCTGTGTAAATGTTCACGCAAAATTACGGATTAATTGAGTAAACACAAAATCACCTCGATTTTTTAGCCATTTTTAGAATATGCGATAAAAGGCTTTTTGTAATTTTGCACGCGACAACATTTAACGTGCTAACAGAATACATAGATATATATGACCAACGGATTTTTCAGAGTTGCGGCCGTGGCGCCTCATGTCAGAGTGGCTGATGTCGATGCAAATGTCGATGTCATTATCCGCTATGCCGCGGAGCTTGACGCCAAGGGTGTAGAGGTGGTGGTGTTCCCGGAGTTGAGCATCACGGGTTATACATGCGGCGATCTGTTCCACACAGAGCTTCTGTTGCAGAAAGCGTTGGCCGGCCTGCGTCGTATCGAGGATTTCACTCGCGATAAGACTATTGATCTGATCGTCGGCCTGCCGGTGGCGTCGGAGGGCACAGTATTCAATTGTGCCGCCCACGTATCCAAAGGCGTGTCGACGATAATCCGCAAGACTTATATACCTAATTATAATGAATTCTACGAGCGCCGATGGTTTGCTCCGGCGCCCAACGATGAATACCAGCCTGTAATACTGACCCATGGAGTTTATATCGGCATGGAGATCTGCGAGGACCTGTGGGTCACTGTGCCGCCCTCCTGCTCGCTGGCCATGGCCGGAGCCGAGGTGATCTTCAATCTCTCGGCGTCCGACGAGCTTGTCGGCAAGCATGCTTCGTCGCTCACTCTCATCCGCCAGCAGTCGGCGCGTTGCAAAGCCGGTTATGTCTATGCGTCGGCGGGCAGGGGAGAGTCGTCGTCCGATGTTGTGTTCTCCGGCAAGGCCATTGTGGCCGAACAGGGACGCCTGCTTGTGGCAAACGACCGCTGGAACCCCGATGACAACTGCGTTATAGCCGACATCGATATTGAGGCTCTGCGCCACGACCGCATCCACAGTTCCACATTCGCCGACTGCGCGCGCCGGCACGGGCGTCAGGCGCCGAGGCTCACGGAAATCCCGCCCGAAAGTCCGTTTGACATGGATTACGGACTGACCTATCGCACCATCGATCCGCATCCGTTCGTGCCATCAGATCCGACAAGCCTTGCCGATACATGCGAGGAAGTGGATCATATTCTTGTGACGGCTCTCTCGCAGCGGCTGACGGCCATCGGATGTCGCCGGGCCGTTATCGGTATTTCAGGCGGCCTGGATTCTACGCTCGCACTTCTTATCACCGTGCGCACGTTCGACCGTCTGGGGTATGACCGCAGCGGCATAATCGGCATAACTATGCCCGGATTCGGCACCACCGACCGCACCTATACCAATGCACTTGAAATGATGCGCTGTCTTGGTATCACGATGAGGGAAATTCCTATTTCAACGGCTGTAATGCAGCATTTCGCCGACATCCGACATGATCCGCATGTGCATGATGCCGCCTATGAGAATGCACAGGCGAGAGAGCGCACACAGATACTGATGGACGTGGCCAATCAGGAAGAAGCAATAGTGATCGGCACCGGCGACATGTCGGAGATCGCTCTTGGATGGTGCACCTACAATGGCGACCAGATGTCGATGTATTCTATCAATGCCGGAGTACCGAAAACGCTGATCCGCAGCATCGTCAGCTGGTTCGCGTCGCAGGCGGAGCCTAAGCTCGCGGCCACGCTCGCCGACGTCGTTTCCACACCCATCAGCCCCGAACTGACTCCGGCCGACAGCGAGGGCGCCATCAAGCAGAAGACAGAGGATCTTGTCGGACCTTACGAGCTTCATGATTTCTTCCTGTTCTACTTCATCCGTTTCGGATTTTCGCCGCGGCGCATCTATTATCTTGCCATCAACGCATTCCGTAGCGCTTATGCCCCGGAAGTCATAATGCACTGGCTTCGCACGTTCTGCCGCAGATTCTTTACCCAGCAGTTCAAGCGTCAGGCCATGCCTGACGGCCCCAAAGTGGGCAGCGTAGGTCTGTCGCCTCGTGGCGACTGGCGCATGCCTTCCGACGCCACCGCAGCCATGTGGCTCCGGCAGCTCGACGAAATCTGAAAGAAAAAATCTATGTAGTGGGGCGGGGCGGATAACGTACGTCACTCCTTGCGAAGCTGCTTGCTCACCTTGGCACCCATCTCCTGAAGTTTCTCGGCTCTTGACATCAGCGATCCCTTGCCGCCGCTGAGTTTGTTGACGGCCGCATCATAGGCTCGTTGTGCAGCACCGAGCGATGCGCCGATCTTGTTGAGATCCTTTACAAAGTCGGAAAATTTGTCGTACATCCGCCCGGCGGCTTCGGCTATCTCTATGGTGTTGCGCGTCTGCTTGTCGCGCACCCATAGCTGCGATATCAGCCTTAACGCCGATATGAGATGTGTCGGCGACACTATCAGCACCCTCTTGTCATAGGCCCGTTGCCATAGATCGGCATCGTGTTGCATAGCGGCCAGATATGCCGCCTCGTTGGGTATGAACATCATGACGAAGTCGAGCGTTTCGTCGCCGGCAAGATTCTCGTAATGTTTTGCCCCGAGCATATCCACATGGCGTCGCACCGACTCCACGTGGCGGCGGGCTGCAAGTTTGCGCGCCTCGTCGTCGCGCGCCTCGGTCAGCTCGATAAAGGCTGTGAGCGAGGCTTTTGAATCGATAATTATACACCTTCGGTCGGGATAGTGCACCACTACGTCCGGACGAAGCCTTAGCCTCTCTCCCTCGTCGGTTCCGGTGTCGTGTGAAGCCTGTGTGGTGAACTCATGCCCTTCGCGGAGTCCTGATTTTTCAAGTATTGTCTGGAGCACTATCTCGCCCCATTGTCCCTGACGGCGGTTGTTGCCGCGCAGAGCCTGCGATAGTTCGCGAGCCTCGCGTCCGATGTTCTGGTTGGTTTCCACCAGAGTGCGTATAGCCTGTTGCAGCGAGAAACGCTCACGCGCCTCATCGGCATAACATTGTCCCACGGTGGCGCTGAATCGCTCTATGTCGGCTTTTAGCGGCGCGAGCACCTGTTGCAGCCGCTCCTCGTTGCGATGCCGCATGTCGCTGGCCTGAGCAGCCATTATATCCGATGCAATGTGTCTGAACCGTTCGGCATCCTCGTCGCGCCGACACCGTTCTTCCTCGGCGGCCGTGGCGGCCAGTCTTAGGCGTTCCTCCAGCCTGACGCGCTGTTGTTCCGACTCGTGCAGACGGCGCTGCGAGCGCACGTACATCGTGGCCGTGCCCACCAGCAGAGCCACCGTTACAAGCAAGGCTATCGCGGTCATTTCTTTTTGACAGTCCAGCCAAACCGGCCTATCTCCTCGCCTTGACGGTAGTAATGGCCATGTGAGTAGTTGATGAGTCCGGCCTGTCCGAGATCGAAAGCGCCGGTCGACGGATCAAGCAGACTGTCGTCGGCAAGCACGCCGAGCACCTCGGCTATCATCATGTCATGACTGCCGAGATGCATTATCTCCTTCACGCGGCATTCGATGCTTAAAGGCGACTCCACGATATACGGACACGACACATTGACGCCTTTCCCTTTTGTCAGTCCGGTCACCTCCCACTTGTCGATGTCGCGCCCCGACTTCACTCCGCAGAGATCAGTAGCGTGAGCCATGCTTTCAGTGGTGAGATTGATCGTGAACTCCATCGTCGATGCTATGATCGGGTAAGAGTGGCGCTCTGGTCTGACGGAGATATAGCACATGGCCGGGTTGGTGCAGATGGTGCCGGTCCATGCCACGGTGATGAGGTTGGAGCGTTCCATGTCGCCGCAGCTCACCAGCACCGCCGGCAACGGATATATCATCGTCCCGGGCTTCCAGATCTGTTTCATCGCCTGTCTCAGCAGAGTTGCACATCGGCGCTTCTCACTTCCTTGCAGCAGTAGTTGCAGCGGAGCGTGAGCGAATTCCTGTCGTGAGCCACCGTGAAGCGTGTGCGCATCGGCTCATTGTTGGTGATGCACTTTGGATTCCCGCAACGCACGATCCCTACGATCTCGTCGGGAAGCTCTACATGGTGTTTTTCCACGACCTCAAAGTCACGGATTATATTGATTACTGCTCCGGGGGCTATGATGGCGATGCGGTTGAGTGTCTCCTCGGGGAAAAACACGTCGGCGATCTTTATTATTCCCTTGCTGCCCATCAGTCGCGAATCAAGGTTATTGCCGATCGTGACATGGGTGTCTACGTTCTCTATGCCGAGAAGCTTCACAACCTTGAACAGTGCTGTACTCGGTATATGGTCTATCACTGTGCCGTTGCGCAGCGCCGCCACGGCAAGCTCTTTTTTTGCGGTATTCATTGACGTTTACTGATTAGAGAGGATAGGTGGTCAAGCGTTCTCGATGCCGAGCGCGCGGCATATTATAGCCTGGCGGGCATACAGTCCGTTGCGCGCCTGATCGAAGTAGTAGGCTTTCGGATTGTCGTCCACATCCTGATCGATCTCGGTGATGCGGGGGAGCGGATGCAGCACTCTGAGGTTGTCCTTGGCATCGGCAAGCATGGCGTTGCGCAGTGTATAGAGGTTTTTCACCTTTTCATATTCCATGATGTCGGTGAACCGCTCGCGCTGCACTCGTGTCATGTACAGTATGTCGGATGCATTTATCACTTCGGGCGAGAAGTCAGTGTGTTCGGTGTACTTTATGCCGTTGCGGTCACACAGATCCTTGTATTCGTCGGGCATTCTCAACTCCTCGCAAGCCACGAAATGAAACGTCGGATTGAAGTATCTCATAGCCTGGATGAGCGAATGCACCGTGCGTCCATACTTCAGATCGCCCACCATAGTGATGGTAAGATCCTCCAGTTTCCCCTGGGTCTTGTAGATCGAATAGAGGTCGAGCATTGTCTGCGACGGATGCTGGTTGGCGCCGTCGCCGGCATTTATCACCGGCACGTCGGTCACTTCGGTGGCATATCTTGCCGCGCCTTCGAGATAGTGGCGCATCACGATCAGATCCACGTAGTTGCTCACCATCTTTATGGTGTCCTTGAGGGTCTCTCCTTTAGCCGAGCTGCTTGTGCTCGCATCGGAGAAGCCTATGACACGTCCGCCGAGCCGGTTGACGGCCGTTTCAAAGCTCAGTCGTGTACGTGTGGATGGTTCGAAAAACAGTGTGGCCACAACCTTGCCTTCAAGCAGACGTCGGTTGGGATTCTCTTCGAAGTGGCGCGCCGACTCCAGAAGCTGGAGTATCTCGTCGCGGCTTATATCGTCGATTGAAACGAGGCTTTTGCTATTCATGGCTCGCGTGTGATTGAAAAAATGGTTTTCGCAAAGATAACAGATTCCCGCTCTCTCTGCAAGTGTTGAGTCTGATTTTTTTGCTTTATACTATGGCGCGGCGCTGCCATTCCGTGTCATCATTCCGTGTTTCGCTCGCGGCAGCCTCCCCGTCCGGTTTCGTGTCAGAGTGTGGGCACGAGCATGAACGGTGTGCCGGGGAAATGCCGTTCCACATACGCCCGCAGATAGGCCTGCGTGTCGGGAGCTATCACTGCATCCGTGTCGAAGTGAGTGTTGTAGAGTATCGAATGCAGCTTCATGCCACGTGATGCAATCGCCTCAAGCGACAGTATAGTGTGGTTGATCGATCCGAGCCGGCCATTGGTCACTAGTGCCACCGGCATATTTCTTTGAAGCGGATAGTCGATGGTGAGCATCTCGTCGGTCAGTGGCACCATCAGGCCGCCGGCTCCCTCCACCAATACGGTGTCGTAGCATTCCGACAACCGTCGCAAGGCGCTGTCGATAGCCTCGAAATCTATGCTGCGTCCGTCGATGCGTGCCGCGAGATGAGGCGATGCCGGATAGCTGAATATCTGTGGTGCGGTAGTCAGATCGTCATCTTCAGGAAGGGGAGTGCCTGTCAGACGTCGGTGTATCTCTATATCCTCGGAGCGTCCGTCGCATCCGGTCTGGATAAACTTCATGGTGGCCACCCGTCTGCCCTGTGCGGCCATTTGACAGGCAAGCCACCCTGTGGCATAACTTTTGCCGGCGTCAGTGTCTATGCCCGATATGAAAATGGTTTCTTTATGATCGTTCATTGTCATGATTGCTGTTAGCCCGAATCAGTCGGGTCTCGGTTGGTGTAATGTGGCTTATCTCCTGCGCTTGCCGTCGGACGGTTCGTCGGCATAGCGGTCGGGAAACGCGATCTCTACTTTCGGACGACACAATGACCATATTACCAGCACTATGCCGGCTATTACAAACGGAATGCTCAGCAACTGTCCCATGTTGAGCGCCATATCGGCTTCAAAAGCAGTCTGGTCGTTCTTGATGAATTCGATGATAAACCGGGGAAGAAATATCCCGATGAGAAACACTCCGAACAGCAGACCCGGACGCTGCTCGGCATTCTTGCGCCAATACATCCACATAAGAAGCGCAAACAGTATGAAATAGCAGAGCGCCTCATAGAGCTGCGTCGGATGGCAGGCCTGGCCATAGTACATTTCGTGCCACTGGCGCGACCGCAGGAACATGAAGCCCCAGGGCAGGGTGGTGGCAGTGCCGAATATTTCCGAATTGATCAGGTTGCCGATGCGTATCAGGCCGGCCACCAGAGCCACCGGTATCACCAGGCGGTCGAATGTCCATATCGGACTACGGCGGGTGGTAAACAGCGAATATAGCAATACTGCAATGATTATCGCTATCGTGCCGCCGTGGCTTGCGAGGCCTCCCTCCCATATCTTGAATATTTCAAGAGGATGCTGGCTGTAATATGACCACTCGTAGAAAAACACATGGCCGAGGCGTGCACCGATCATCGTCGCGCATACTACCCATATCAGCAGTATGCCTACCCAGCGCTCTGGGGCGCCTTCGTGGCGGTATATTCTGCCTAGAATGCTTGTCCCGGCAAGAAATCCGATGGCGAACATCAGTCCGTACCACCGGATGTTGACCGGACTGCTGATTATGTCGGGGCTGACGTTCCACACCACGAAATCCAGTATTCCCATATCAGTAAAATATATGCTGTTTGATTATATTGTTTGCGCTCTCTTTTTTGCCGTTCAATATGTTGTATTGGCTTTGGCTGGAAACAGGCGGAGCGGAGAGTCGGAGCTGCATGCAATCGCAACGAGCGGCAACACGATGGGTGTTGCCGCCATAAGTTGCAGTATAGTTGATCCTGATGTCATCGGTTGTCGGTCAATACGCGAAGATCGGATATTTTTCCATCATCGCATTGACACGGTTTCTGACTGCTGCGATCACTTCTTGGTTTTCAGGATCGGAGAGCACAGTGTCGATCAGTTCCACAATGGTATCCATCTGATCCTCTTTGACGCCGCGTGTGGTTATGGCCGGTGTGCCGAATCGTATGCCCGAGGTCTGGAACGGTGAGCGGCTGTCAAACGGAACCATGTTCTTGTTGGCCGTGATGTCGGCGTCGACCAGTGCGCGCTCCGCGACTTTGCCGGTGAGGTCGGGGAATTTTGTGCGGAGATCCACCAGCACACAGTGGTTGTCTGTGCCGCCTGATACGATCTTGTAACCGCGCCGTGTGAGGGCTTCGGCCATGGCGCGTGCGTTGGTGAGCACCTGTTGCTGGTAGGCTTTGAACTCCGGTTTCAGAGCTTCGCCGAAGGCCACAGCCTTGGCGGCTATGACATGTTCGAGCGGGCCGCCTTGTGTGCCTGGGAACACAGCCATATCAAGCAGCGACGACATCATGCGCACCTGTCCTTTGGGAGTGGTCTTGCCCCAGGGATTGGGGAAATCCTTGCCAAGCAGTATCATGCCGCCACGCGGTCCGCGGAGTGTCTTGTGGGTGGTGGTGGTGACGATATGGGCGTGGCGCAGCGGATTGTCGAGAAGTCCGGCTGCAATAAGGCCTGCAGGGTGGGCCATGTCGACCATCAGCAGGGCGCCGATCTCGTCGGCCAGACGGCGCATGCGGGCATAATCCCATTCGCGGCTGTAGGCGCTTGCGCCGCCGATGATCAGGGCCGGACGTTCGCGGCGCGCCACCTCTTCCATCTGGTCATAGTCCACCAGACCGGTTTCGGCGCTGACATTATATTCAAGGGCCTGAAACATCAGGCCTGAAAAGTTGACGGGAGATCCGTGCGACAGATGGCCGCCGTGAGAGAGATTCAGACCCAGAAATTTGTCGCCGGGTTTGAGGCATGCCATGAATACGGCCATGTTGGCCTGGGCGCCTGAATGGGGCTGAACATTGACATATTCGGCTCCGAAAAGTTCTTTGGCACGGTCGATGGCTATCTGCTCCACTTCGTCGACCACGCCGCATCCTCCATAATAGCGGTGGCCGGGATAGCCTTCGGCATATTTATTGGTCAGGCACGAACCCATTGCCTGCATCACCTCGTCGCTGACGAAGTTCTCCGATGCGATGAGTTCGATACCCTTTGCCTGGCGCTGATGTTCGCGCTCGATGAGGTCAAAAATCACTGAGTCTTTTTCCATTGTCGGTTGGATTGATGTGTATTTATCGGCAAAGTTACAAAAATATTTTAAGAGATCGTCTAAATTATGTTCAGAACCTGGGCGTTCAGCTGTCGAGATCGGCTCGAAGTGCAGCCAGGGATCTCTTGATGCCTTGCTTCACGTTGATCCCGATGGCTATGCCGATGATCAGTCCTATGCCACCGCCGGCCAGTGCCGGCAGATGATCCAGGCCGATGCTGTGGAATAGCCATGCCAGTAGCGGAAGTCCGGTCAAAGCTCCCAGTATCGTGTGGCGCTTGAGTCCGATCTCCACCGAAGCTACCGCTTTCAGCGAGCCGATCACGTTGCTGTGGGAACAGTCTACGCGGTCGAGCATCGAGCGTAGCCGTGATATGCTTGTGGCCATGATGATGAAGAATATAGACATGGCTATGCTCAGCCACAGGTTGCCGTGGGCTGTTGGGTAGGTGGAGGCCGGCACGACCAGCGCACAGATGTAGCTTATCCACATTTGTCGTGAGAATATGCGACGGAGGCGCTGCAGGCTCGAATCGACATGGCGTCGCCGCAGGGCTGAGATGGTCTTCTCTACACTGCCTTCCAGCGAGTCAATGCGCAGGTTGGCATTTTTCCATGCTCTGCGCAGGTCAGTAGTGTTGTCGGGCATATCTTGCGGATGGATTGATTCGTTCATTCTGTCTGTTTTCTGAGTCGTTGTTTAATACGGTGAAGACGCGAGGCCACATTTGCCCGCGTCATGCCGACGATGTCGGCGATCTGGTCGTAGGAGCAATCCTCAAGCCACAGCAGCACTATGGCTTTGTCCACCTTGCCGAGAGAGCCGATAAGCCGGTACATCTCGCGTAGCTGTTCGGTATGAGATCCGTCATCGGCTTCGATCTCTATGGCCTGGTCGACATCTACGTTGATCCCGCGCGGACGGTGTTTGCGGTAGAAGCTGACACATGAGTTCAGCGCCACGCGGTAGATCCATGTCGACTCGGCAGCTTCGCCACGGAAAGAATTAAGACCGGTCCACATGTTGATCATTACCTCCTGACACAGATCCTTGAAATGTTCAGTATCTGTGGCATAGAGATAACACACCTTGTAGATCAGCTGCCTGTGGCGGGCCAGCAGATCCATGAATCGGTCGGTGCTGTCGGTCGGTGTGATAGCATTCATATCATCTGTTTGACGCGTCAGATTCGAAAAAATTGCATTGACCCTAAAAAAATGACGCCGCTCCCGATCGGGAACGGCGTCAAAAGTGGGTCTATAAGGTTGTGTGTCAGAACAGATATGCCGCTGTTACAGTCCAGTAACGATTTTTTGCGTCTATGTTCTGCGCGCCGTTGGTCAGACCTACGCTCTCAAACGCCTTGGTCATGCCTATGCCGTAGCTTGCGCTTACCTGGATATGCTTTATCAGCTCTACACCGAAGCCGAAGTTCCACGCCACGTCGGTCTTCTTGTTTTTGAATTCGCGAAAGCTCTCCTTGCTGGTCAGGAACGAGAACGACGGGCCGGTGGTGAGAAACGGTTTTACTATCGACGCCACTACCGGAACGTTGATCTTCCATTTCAGATTGAGGGGAATTTCGATATATTCGCGCTTGTCGATGG
>NZ_PUED01000004.1 GCF_003024925.1 Paramuribaculum intestinale | reverse complement strand
ATGGGGCATGAAACGCATGCACCATGCATCGGTGCCGATACCGGGCGCGATACCCCATGAAGGGTCGATTGGCTGTGGCATGACGGTCTCTCCGCCGAGGGTGTTGATGATCCACTCCACGTTTTCCTCGTTTTCATGGCGGTTGAAGGTGCAGGTGCTGTAGATCAGATAGCCTCCGGGTCGGATGGCGGGCCACAGATCGGCTATGATCTCTCTCTGGAGCGAGGCGCACTGCGCGGTCAGGGCCAGAGTCCACTGGCGGCGCGCTTCGGCGTCCTTGCGCATCATTCCCTCGCCGGAGCAGGGAACGTCGGCGGCCACGATGTCGAATGAGGCCGGATAGCTTCCGAACTGTCCGACGGAGCCTTGTGTGACTGTGGCCGGAACGCCCCATTTGGCGAGGTTCTCGCAGAGGATTACGTGGCGTTTGCGGTCAAATTCGTTGGCGACGGCCACCGATCCGGGTGGCAGAGCCGACAGGGCGGCGGTGGTCTTGCCGCCGGGAGCCGCGCAGGCGTCGAGATAGCTGACGGGGCGTCCGTCGGCCAGACCTGCTACAACGCGGGCTATGATCATCGAGGATGCGTCCTGCACGTAGTAGCGTCCCTGATGGAGATGCGGATCGGCAGTGAAAAGCGGGCGCTCCGGAAGGTAGAAGCCTTCGGCGCACCAGGGCACCGGCCGTGTGGCGTCCCATTTTCCGTCGGGAACACCTTTGGCCGGATTGACGCGTACAGCCACCGACGGCTCACCGTCGAGCGCGGCCGCGAGGCCTTGCGTCAGCGGTGAGCCGTATGACTCTATCTCCCGGACGAATCCGGAGGGAATTTCGGGGAAACCTTGGCGGTCCATCAGATCGACAGGCGGCGCAGGGTGTCGAGGAGCGCCCGGTTGATGGGCTTGTCGTTCTTGATGGCCTTGGTGAACGGCACGTAGCAGATGTTGTCGTTCGAGATGCCTATCATGACGTTGCGCTGATCCTCAAGCAGTGCGTCGATGGCAGCCGCTCCCATGCGCGAAGCCAGTATGCGGTCGTGGGCTGTGGGCGATCCGCCGCGCTGCAGGTGGCCGAGTATGGACACACGCACGTCGTAGCCCGGATATTCGTTCTTGACGCGTTCGGCCATGCCCATGGCGCCTCCGGTGACGGGGCTTTCGGCCACGAGCACGATCGAGGAGTTTTTCGATTTGCGGAATCCGTTCTGTATCAGTTCGGCCAGCTGGTCGACCTCGGTGGAGATCTCCGGTATGATGGCCGCTTCCGCTCCCGATGCGATGGCTCCGTTGAGAGCCAGAAATCCGGCGTCGCGGCCCATGACCTCGATGAAGAAAAGTCGCTCGTGGGAGGTGGCAGTGTCGCGGATCTTGTCGACGCACTCCATGATGGTGTTGAGCGCGGTGTCATATCCGATGGTCGTGTCGGTGCCGTAGAGGTCGTTGTCGATGGTGCCGGGCAGGCCTATGCAGGGCAGATTGAACTCGTTGGCAAAAATGCGTGCTCCGGTGAGCGATCCGTCGCCTCCGATCACCACCAGGGCGTCGATGCCGTGGCGTTTGATATTGTCATAGGCCAGCTGACGGCCTTCGGGTGTGGTGAATTCCGGGCAGCGTGCTGTCTTGAGGATTGTGCCGCCGAGCTGTATGATGTTGCTGACGTTCTGGGTCTTGAAATCCTGTATCTCGTCGGAGATCAGACCCTTGTAGCCGCGATAGATGCCCTTTACCTTAAATCCGGCGAAGATGGCCGCGCGTGTGACGGCGCGGATGGCTGCGTTCATTCCGGGAGCGTCGCCTCCCGAAGTGAGGATGCCTACGCATTTGATTTCTGACATAATCTATGTGGTTTTTTGGTTTTGATTAAGCCGCAAATATACGTAAAATCCGTCTTACAAATCTTAAAAATAGACTAAATAAATGCTAACGGAGCCGGCAGCCGCGTCAGCTTGCATGTTCACAATGGGAAAAGATCTGATGGTTGGAGCATGGGTGATGAAAAAGAGACTCCCCGGAGCAGCCTGCGAGGCTGCTCCGGGGAGTCCGGTATCTGTTGGGTCACCTCGCAGGGAGGTGTCCGGGTCAGTTGAGGATCACTCCGGCGTTGTCAGTGGGGTTCTGAGTGAGTGTGCCGGGATATGCGTTGATCGCATTCTGGGGGATGTAGTAGACTACGCGGTACTCAGTGGCCGGTATCTCCTGCGACTGTGTGTGCGCGCCGGGATAGTGGCGGGTGAGTGTGCCTCCGTTGCGGAACACGTCGTAGCTCCTCTCGGCCTGATATGCAAGCTCGAGTGTGCGCTCCTTGTCGATGAGTTCGGCAGCGTTGGTGGCGTCAAGCGTCGGATACTCGCCGCCGATGATGGCGCGGCCGCGGACGAGATTGAGGTCCTGGAGAGCCTGGCCGTATTGTCCGAGTTTTGCATTGGCTTCAGCGCGGTTGAGGTAGATTTCGCTCAGACGGCTGATGACGGGCGAATGGAGGTGTGATTCCTCGCCTTCGCGTGAGCACTTGGTGATGTAGAACTGCGGATACACGCGGTTGAGCGAGATGTAGTAGTCGATGAATCCGTCGACAGTCTGTTTGCCGCCCTTCTCGGTAGTGTAGGTGATCGAGTAGATGTCCTGTGCGGCATCGACTGCTGTGAGCGGATAGGTGTTGTCGATCACCGTGTTGCCGTTGTCGTCGGTCTTGGTGTCGTAGGCATCGACAGGCACTCCGTTGGCGTCGCGGTGTATGCGGAGCTGCACGTAGTCCTGAACGTCGGGTGTGGTCCACACGATGAAGCGGATCACCTCGTAGGGCACGTTTTGCTCACCTGTCACCGGATCTTTGGCCAGAGTGGTCTCGTAAGTAGGTTCGATGTAGGCCGCGCGTGCGTCGCTGAGATAGTAGGATTCCTCGCGCCAGTCGTTGCGGCCCGTTTCGTTGAGCAGATCGATGTACTTGGCCGATGCATACATTTCGCCCCAGCCCATGCCGCCGATGTTGGCATACATGCCGCCGATGCCGTAGTAGTGGTCAAATCCGGAGAATTCGGTTTCTACGCGCTTTACCACGAATATAGCCTCAGGGTTGTTTTCAGGCACGATGGTGGGATATTTCATCAGATCGTCGCGGCTGACGAGCGAGTAGTCGCCGGAGTTGATCACCTTGTCGGCATACTCTACTGCGAGGCGTGCATACTCGTTGTTGGGGTTTTCGTAGGTTCCGCTCATGTAGAGATACACACGCGAAAGCATGGCCTGTGCGGCGCCTTTCGAGGCGTAGGCCGGACCCTTGTCGACGGTAATCAGTTCCTCGGCCTTTCTGAGGTCGGAGATCACCTGCTCGTAGGTCTGTGCTACGGTGGCGCGGTCGTCGAGATGCAGGTCGCCGATCACGTCCTCCGGGGTGCCGTTGACGATGGGCACACCGAGGTTTTTCTCGGGAGCCTGATAGTAGGGACGGCCGTAGGCGCGCACGAAATAGAAGTAGAGCATTCCGCGCACGTAGTAGCACTCTCCGAGGGCGTTGTCGACCTCGGCGGATTTTCCTTCCTCAAACATGTTGATGATGTTGGAAGCCTGTGCTATGCCCTTGTAGCCGTAGTCCCAGAAGTTCTGCAGGCGGTAGTTGTTGGGGGTGCGGGCGAAGGAGATGAACTCGAAGAAGGCGTCGGTGGAGTTGCCTCGGATCATCATGTTGTCGCCGGCATATTCGCCGCAGCGGTGCATGGGGTCGGACCATGTCTTGAGCTGGGCATAGACGCCGTTCATGAGTGCGTCGAGCGATGCTTCCGGATTGCCGGTCACCTGCTCTGCCGACATGGAGCCGTTTGGAAGACGCTCCACATCGCATGATGCCGTGATCATCGCGGCTGCCGCTACGGCAGCGGTCAATATCTTTTTCATTTCTGTAATTGCTTAGAGGTTAAAGGGTGATGTTGATTCCGAGCGAGAAGCGGCGGACCGACGGATATACCGATGCGCCGGTGGTTCCCATCACTACTCCGTCCGATGCGGGGAGTTCGGGGTCGACACCCGAGTACTTGGTGACGGTGAAGAGGTTTTCGCCGCTGAGCGAGACGCGCAGGTTGGAGATGCCATAGCGGCGGAGCTGGTTGAAGTTGTAGCCGACGGTGAGCGAGCGGAGCTTGAGGAAGTCGCTGTCCTCAAGGAATCGCGACGATGCGAGGTTGCCTTTGTCGGTGTTGTTGTATTTCGCTACGGGGTGTGTGGCGATGTCGCCGGGTTTTTCCCAGCGGCTCCATCCGCTCTGAAGCTTCATCTGGTTGCGGTCGACGTAGGCACCGTCGGAGTCGTATTCAATACGCGAGTAGTTGAAGATCTTGCCGCCGACGCTGTAGCCGAAGTTGGCGTTGAGGTCGAGGTCTTTCCAGCGGAGGCTTGTGGAGAATCCGCCGTAGAAGTCGGGCGACACGCTTCCTACCTTGTAGTAGTCGGCCTTGGCATAGTTGTCTGTGATGACCTTGTTGCCGTCCTCGTCGTCCATATACCACTGGGGTGCTCCGTTGTCGGGGTTGACGCCGGCCCATTCCTTGAGCCAGTATGTGTCGACAGGTTCGCCGACCTCAAGCAGACGGTTGGCCGATCCGGCTATGCCTGATCCGTCACCGATGATCACGGGCTTGACCACCATTGTGCCGTCGGCTTCTTTCTGCTTGTAGAGGTCGCGGAGCTCGTTTTTGTTGGTGGTGAGATTGGCCTCGAGGCTCCATGTCCAGTCGCGTGTGGCGATGATCTCTCCGCCGATAGTCAGCTCGATGCCTCGGTTGCGCATCTTGCCGATGTTGCGGTAGATCGATGTGACGCCCACGAGGCCGGTGACGGGCACTGCGTAGATAACGTTGTCGGTGTTCTTGTTGTACCAGTCGAAGTTGACGCGCAGACGGTCGTTGAAGAAGTTGGCGTCGAGGCCGACTCCGCCGGTGAAGGTGCGTTCCCATGTGAGATCCTTGTTGCCGATCTGCGAGATGAGTGCTCCGGGGACGCCGTTGTAGTTGACGCCAACGGAGTAGAGGTCATACTGCGGATAGAGCGACGAGGGACGGTTGCCGACGCTGCCGTAGGATGCGCGCAGCTTCAGGAAACTTACCCAGGGAGCGTTGAACCAGCTCTCGCGGTTGATGATCCATCCGCCGCTGACGCTGTAGAGGTTGCCCCAGCGCTGTCCGAGGTTGGAGGCGCCGTCGCGACGGAAGCCTGCCTCGAGGAGGTAGCGGTTGTCGTACATGTAGTTCCACTTTGTGAAGTAGGACTGCACTGCGTATTCAGTGACACCGCCGCCCACGGCTTCGGGCTTGGCGGTGACGTCGAGCACTTCTATGCCGGGCACGAAGCCGACGCCGGTGGCGCTCATGTAGGTGTATTTGTAGTCCTTATACTCGTAGGCGAGCAGGCCGTCGAGGCGGTGCTTGGTGCCGAACATCTTGTTGAAGAGAAGCTTCTGTGTGGTCGATTTGCGGACTACGTCGGAGCTCCACTCGTAGATGCGTCCGTCGACGCCTTCGCCGCCCACCGAACGCGGGTCGGTGTAGCTGTGAGTCTTGTACTGGTTGAAGCGGTAGGAGTTGACGCTCTGCCATTTGAGCCAGGGGGTGAACTGCACGTCGAAGTCGAAGTTGCCGTTGAACTCATAGTTGACCGATGTGCCCTTATTGCCTGCCTCAAGGTCGTTGAGGTAGTTGTTCTGCTGGGAGTTGACCCATCCGCTGTAGCGGTTGGGCACGAGGTTGCCCTCTTCGTCGTAGGGGGAGTCCCAGGGGAGCATCGAGTACATGGCGCTTACCGAATACTGACGGTCCTCGATGTCGCGGCGCGATCCGTAGAGAGTGGGCCGGATTGTGAGGAACTTGTAGGGCTTGTACTCGGTGGTGGCGCGGAAGGAGTATTTCTGGAACTTGTATCCTTTCACTGCTCCGTCCTCGTCGTAGTAGCCGAGCGAGAAGTAGGAGTTGAGTTTATCGTTGCCGCCGGATATGCTCACGTGGTAGTCCTGCGAGAATCCGGTGTGTGTGGCGAGATCCCACCAGCTGAAGTTGTCGTTGCGCAGCTCGGGTGTCCAGCGTGTGAACTTGATTGCGTCTGCGTTCTGGAACGATGCGAAGTAGTCGTAGAGCCCGGCTCCGTCCATTACTTCAAACCGGCCGTTGTTGAGGTTGGCGATGCCGAGCTTCACCGAAGCGCTGGCTTTCATTTCGCCCGACTTACCCTTCTTGGTGGTCACGACCACTACGCCGTTGGCTCCGTCAGATCCGTAGATAGCGGTCGAGGCGGCGTCCTTGAGGATGGTCATGCTCTCCACGTCGTCGGGATTGAGGTCGCCGGCACCTGTGCCGACGATCACTCCGTCCACTACCCATATCGGGGCGGTGGCGCCGCTCAGCGAGGCCTGTCCGCGGATCACTACAGCTGCTCCGGCGCCGGGCTGTCCGCTACCGGGGGCTACATATACGCCCGAAACCTTGCCGTTGAGCATGTTGGCGAGGTTGGGGGTGGTCACGTCCTTGAGTTTTGTGTCCTTGATGCTTGTGAGGGCGCCTGTGAGGCTCTCTTTGGTCTGCACGGTGTAGCCGAGCACCACTACTTCGTCGAGTGTGTTGGCCGCTTCCGACAGTTTGATGTCAAGGTGCTGACCGTTCCATACGACGGTCTTGTCGTTATAGCCGATGTAGCTTACGATGATTGATGAGCCGGCCTTTACGCCCTTGAGGCTGAACTTGCCGTCGATGTCGGTGGAGGCGGCTTTTGTGGCGTCGCCGACCACTTTGACGGTGGCGCCGACGAGCGGTTCGCCGGTGTCGTCTGTTACAGTGCCTTCGCAGGCCGCGGTCTGCTGCTGGGCGGCTACAGGTGCATAACTGCCCCCCCCCTCAGTGGCTTGCGCCGAAGGGATGCCTGCCGAAGCAAGGAATGCTGTGGCCATTAAGGCCGGAAAGAACCTTTTTTTCATGGAAAAAGCGGTTTTTTTGTTAATGATTGGTTTTTGAGATATTACAATTTTTCAGGATCCCGATTGTGTCAATCATGGTTGCCCTGTACATTTGTTAAGGCAAAGATATATAATAAATGTGAAATAATACCAACATAGTAGAAAAAATCATTCGGAAAATCATTCAGAAAATTTAGTCGTGTGCATAGTCGGCTGTCATATAGCCTTGTCCGGACTGCACACTGCTGCCGATGCCGGCGGTGTGGCTACATGGATAACAGCATTCGGCCAAACAACCGAATGAAAATCGGCCAAACAACCGAACGAAAACCGGCCAAACAACCGAATGGGTAGAAAAATATATATTACGTGACCGGAGAAGGGTGCGGGTCAGCGGGTGGCGGTGGCCACGCGGAGCGATTCGCCGCGCCAGGGCAGGGTGCCGTAGTATTTCTCGTAGATGAGTGTGACGGGTCGGCCGTCGGCCTCTGCATCGGCGATGACGCGGGCCAGAGCTTCGGACTCGACGGAAAATGTCATGACGGAGTCGGTGTCGGCCTGACGTATCGAGCCTTCATAGGTCTTGAATATAAGTCCGCGCTTTTCGAGCGATGTTATCCGGCCGGTGATCTGCGCCTCGACTGCGTAGGGACTGCAGTAGCGGAGATATACGGTCATGCCGAGCGCCACTCCGGCGATCAGTGCGATCCATGTTATGACGCAGCGTGTGCGGTGTTTTCTATGATGCCGTCGGTCGGGAGAGAGTGGTGTGGCAGTGTCGCCGGTCCGGAAATCGATAGTATCGGAGGTCGTCGGGTCGGCAGTCGGCTCTTCGTCGTCGAAGAGGTCGTCGGGTCGGTCAGTTTCAGTCGGATACATTGTCGGTGGATTTGGCGGGCACGTGGCATTGGTCGTCCCCGGTCGGTTTGTTATGATGCCGGTCGATGGATATCAGCACGAATGTGAGGATGCCGAGCAGTATCAGCAGCAGTGTCTGGCATCCCATGACGGTGTTGCCGAACGACAGGGCGTATTCGCGGGTCAGTCCGGGCACTCCGGAGGCATACATGCTCAGGCCGAACATCAGTGCCCACTGGTAGGGGCCGATGCCTCCGTTGGATGGGACGGCCATGGAGAGGCTTGAGAGCACGAAGCATACGAGCACGGCTGTAGGACCGAACTCGCCGGCCACATCTGCCGTCAGCGGGAATGCGTAGAAGCAGACGTAGAGTTGTGTGAAGTAGCAGCCCCATATAAGAGCGGTGTAGAGAAGCCACAGGACTTTGCCTTCCATGCGGCCCACTACCGCGAATCCTTGCCAGATGCCCGACAGCAGGCTGCGCAGGGCGGTGACTATGCGGCTGTGGGGGAAGCGGCGCCAGAGCGCTATGCACAGCAGTGCGACGGCTGTGACGGTGATCCAAAGCGCGGGCGAGGCTATGACGGCCATGAGCCGAGTGTAGGTGTCGGGATTCTGCTGGAGGTAGCTGACAATCTGTGGCTGGGCCACGACGAAAGCGAGCAGCGTGAGCAGAAACACGGTTATCGTGTCGCTCAGGCGGTCGCAGATCATCGATCCGAATACGGTGGAGAACGGCGCGCGCTGTCGGGAGGCTATGTAGCCTGTGCGCCATAGTTCGCCGAGGCGAGGGAGCACAAGATTGACCGCGTAGGTGCCGAAAATCGACAGGATGATGATGCCGAGCGGTGTGCGTATGCCGAGGGCGTTGAGCTGAATGCGCCAGCGCATGGCTCTGAACACGTGGGAGAAGATGCTGATGACGAGGGCAAGGGCTATGTAGCCGAAGCGACATTCGGTGCGGATGATCCGAGCCATTTCGTGCATATCCACGCCGGTGAACAGCAGGTAGCAGAGACCGATGGTGATCACCGGCGGCACGCCGTAGCGCAGAAGCCGGCTCCAGATTGTGGCGGAGCGTCGTGGCCGCATGGATGGTGCGTTGCTGTCGGCGGTGTGTTTCATCGGCGGTCGGTGTTGCCTTCGTAGAAATTGATGTATGCGCGATTGACGGCGCGGAAACCTCCGGGGGTGGGGTAGTCGCCGCTGAAATACCAGTCGCCGGGATGGTCGGGGATGGCTTTGTGCAGACCTTCGATGTCCTGATAGATGATCTCTACCTCAGCGTCGACATCGGCGGGGGTGAGCATCTCTGCGATTTTAGCAGCTATCTCCCGGTCGGTGAATGGCGCGTAGATGGCCTTCACGCAGTTGGCCTGCTCGGCGTCGGGGTGGCTCTCCATCTCGATGCACCGGCGGTAGGTGTCGTCGAGTAGCGAGTCCATTCCGCGCTGACGTATCAGCTCCACCGCGGCGCGGAATGCACAGAATTCGGCCATGCGCGACATGTCGATGCCGTAGCAGTCGGGGTATCTTACCTGTGGCGACGAGCTGACGACAACGATCTTGCGGGGGCGCAGGCGGTCGAGTATTCGGAGGATGCTCTGCCGCAGGGTGGTGCCGCGCACAATGGAGTCGTCGATCACTACGAGCGAGTCGATTCCATCGGTGACGCATCCGTAGGTGACGTCGTAGACGTGGGCCGCGAGTTCGTCGCGGGCTGCTCCTTCGGCTATGAACGTGCGCAGTTTTATATCCTTGATGGCTATTTTCTCGATCCTCACCTTGCGGCTCATGATGCGGCCGATGGTTTCGGATGTCAGTGTGCCCTGACGCTGCGCTTCGAGTATGGACTGCGATTTCAGACAGTCGAGATGAGCGTTTAGCCCCTCCATCATGCCGTAGAACGCCACTTCTGCGGTGTTGGGTATGAAGGAGAAAACCGTGTGGTCGATGTCGTGGCCGACGGCGTCGAGTATGCGGTCGACGAGGTTGCGTCCGAGCGCTTTGCGCTCCTGATAGATGTCGGCATCGGATCCGCGTGAGAAGTAGATGCGTTCGAACGAGCAGCGGGCGTTGGGTGCCTGCGGGAGTATGCGGTGGAGTGTCAGACGTCCGGATTTGGTGACAATCAGCGACTGTCCCGGCTCAAGCTCTCTGACATCGGCGCGGCGCACGTTCATCACCGTCTGTATGACGGGGCGTTCGGAGGCCACGACCACAATCTCGTCGTCGGCGTAGTAGAATGCCGGGCGTATTCCGGCCGCGTCGCGCATGGCGAACATGTCGCCCGACCCGGTGGCGCCGCAGATGACAAATCCGCCGTCCCATGTGGGGGATGCTGCCCGGAGCACTTCGGGTATGTCGATGTTGTCCTCTATGTGGTGTGTCAGCTCGATGCCCTGCAGCCGCTGGCGTGCTGCGCGGTAGACTTCGTGGTTGGCATGGTCGAGCGCGTGGCCGAGCTGTTCGAGCAGCACGATGGTGTCGGAATATATGCGCGGATGCTGTCCGGTCGACACTACGTCGGAGAATATGCGGTCGACGTTGGTCATGTTGAAGTTGCCGCACAGCAGCAGGTTGCGTGAGCGCCAGTTGTTGCGTCTCAGGAATGGATGGACGTATGATATTCCGCTTTTGCCGGTGGTGGAGTAGCGCAGGTGGCCCATGTAGATCTCTCCGACGAACGGAACTTCGCGCTCCACCTGCTGCGGAGGCAGACTTTCGACTCCCGATGCGTCGAGAGCCGGGCGTATGGTGTCGAATATCTGCTGTATGGCTCCGGATCCGAGCGCACGTTCGCGGAACACATATTCGTGACCCGGCTCGGCGTGGAGCTTTACCACCCCTATTCCGGCTCCCTCCTGTCCGCGGTTGTGTTGTTTCTCCATCATCAGATAGAGCTTCGAGAGCGCATAGCAGTAGGTGCCGTAGCGCTGCCGGTAGTATTCAAGCGGTTTGAGCAGACGAATCATCGCCACTCCGCATTCGTGTTTCAGCGGTTCCATCTATGTCGTATGGTCTGATTAAGGCGCAAAATTAGTGAGAAACGGCCTAAAATTGATTCGGAGCGACAAAAAAATTTCATCCATCGGATAAAATTGCATACATTTGCAACCATAATAATCTTACCATACACAAATCAATCATCATGAAATCAAAGATCAATAAGGCTTTTGTGGAGCATTTCGGCGGAGAGGGCACTCTCTTTGTGGCTCCGGGACGTTTCAATCTCATCGGCGAGCACACCGATTACAACGGTGGATTCGTATTCCCGGGCGCCATTGACAAGGCTATCATGGCCGAGATACGCCCCAACGGCACAGACCGCGTGAAGTTGTATTCGATCGACCTTGACGCGTCGGCTGAATTCGGTCTGAACGAGGAGGACGCTCCCAAGGAGCAGTGGGCGCGCTACGTGTTCGGCGTGTGCCGCGAGATCATCAAGCGCGGCGGCAAGGTGGAGGGCTTCGACGCCGTGTTCTCCGGCAATGTGCCTCTGGGTGCCGGCCTGTCGTCGTCGGCTGCTCTGGAGAGCTGCTTTGCATTTGCGCTCAACGATCTGTTCAACGACAATAAGTTCGACCGCATGGAGCTGGCCCGTATCGGTCAGAGCACGGAGCACAACTATTGCGGCGTGAACTGCGGCATCATGGACCAGTTCGCAAGCTGCCACGGCAAGAAGGACAATCTGATGCGCCTCGACTGCCGCTCTGGTGAGTTCGAGTATTTCCCCTTCAAGCTCGACGGCTACAAGCTTGTGCTTGTCGACTCGCGGGTGAAGCATGAGCTCGTCGACTCTCCCTACAACAAGCGTCGCGAGAGCTGCGAGCGTGTGGCTCGTCATCTGGGCGTGGAAACCCTCCGCGACGCCGATATGGCGATGCTTGAGGCTGTCAAGGGTGAGCTTTCGCACGAGGACTACATGCGCGCCAAATATGTGATCGAGGAGAAGCAGCGTGTGCTCGACGTGTGCGACGCTCTGCTCAAAGGCGATTACGACACAGTGGGCCGCTGCATGTATGCCACTCACGACGGTCTGTCGAAGGACTATGAGGTGAGCTGCGAGGAGCTCGACTTCCTCAACGATGTGGCCCGCGAATGCGGCGTGACCGGTTCGCGCATCATGGGCGGCGGCTTCGGCGGCTGTACGGTCAATCTGGTGAAGGACGATCTTTACGACAACTTCATAGCCACTGTAAAGGCCCGTTTCAATGAGAAGTATGGCCACGAGCCTCAGATCTATCCCGTGATAGTGAGCGACGGCGCCCGCCGTTGCTGCAGCTGCGAGGGTTGAGCAAGCCATAGACGGAAACAGACTGCAGTGCCGTGTCAGAAGGTCAGCTTTTGACGCGGCGCTGTGTTTATCTGCGATATGATGATATGAGTGCGGTGGAAGTATAGGCGGCGGCCATGAGTGACGGTGAATCGACGGGCACGATGGCGAATCGGCGAATTTGGCGGTTGGGAAAATAATTCGTAACTTTGCGGAGTATTGAAATTCAAGACAGCGAGTATGGGTCTCGCCTGCATGACAAGCAGGCCGGGATTCTTTTCTTTTTCTGTCGTCTGAATGTTTCCCCCTTATAAACAAACCACGAAAAAAATCAAGAAATTATGGCAATAACTTACATGACCAAGGAAGGTTACAAGAAGAAGATGGAGGAGATAGCCCATCTTGAATCGGTGGAGCGTCCGCGCATCTCACATGCTATCGCGGAGGCCCGCGACAAGGGTGACCTTTCGGAAAATTCTGAATATGACGCCGCCAAGGAGGCTCAGGGTTTGCTCGAAATGAAGATAGCGCAGCTGAAGGATCTGGTGGCAAACGCACGTATAATCGACGAAAGCTCACTCAATAACGAGGAGGTGCAGATACTCAATCGTGTGAAGATCAAGAATGTGGCCAACGGGATGGTGATGGAATACACCATCGTGGCCGACAGCGAGGCCAATGTAAAGGAAAAGAAAATAGGCTCTTCGACACCGATAGCCCAGGGGCTGCTCGGCCACAAGCTCGGAGAGCAGGTGGAGATCAAGGTGCCCGCCGGTCTGATGAAGTTTGAGATTGTAGAAATAAGTTTCTGACCAATCATACGACACGATATGGCAACGATATTCACAAAAATAGTCAACGGCGAGATTCCTTGCTACAAGGTGGCCGAGGATGACCGGCATATAGCTTTTCTTGACATCAATCCGGTGACTCCCGGCCATACGCTGGTGGTGCCCAAGCATGAGGTCAGCTATCTGTTTGACCTCAGCGACGATGAGTATGTGGCGCTGGAGCTTTTTGCGAAGAAGGTGGCCAAGGGTCTCCGCGAGGCCATGCCGTGCAAGCGTATCGGTGTGACGGTCATCGGTCTGGAGGTGCCTCATGCCCATATCCATCTGTTGCCCATCACTACCGAGGCCGACATGGATTTCCATCACAAGAGCCAGCTTCCCGGCGAGGAAATGGAGTCGATATGCGCCCGTATCAGAGAGGCTGTGGCCAAGGAACTGGACTGAATTACTTGCGGCGGACGATCACCTTGTGCGGATTGTCCGCCGCTGTTATCGCCTCCGATTAAGGCGCGTCGTGTAGATCGGCCGCCTGAAAACAATGCTAATATCATTATCACGCTATCTTGAATCATTATCATGGCACGACTTTCTGAAAAAATCGGTTATGGTTTCGGCGATATGGCATCGTCGATGTTCTGGAAGATATTCAGTTTCTTCCTTCCTTTCTTCTACAGCAACATATTCGGCCTGAGTCTGATCGACGCGGGCATGCTGATGCTTGTCACCCGTGTGTGGGACGCCGTAAGCGATCCGATGATGGGTGTGATATGCGACCGCACGCACACCCGCTGGGGCAAATACCGTCCGTATCTTCTCTGGGTCGCGCTGCCGTTCGCGCTGTGTGGCGTGATGCTGTTCATGACTCCCGACACCGGCTATGGTTTCAAGCTCTTCTGGGCATATTTCACTTATATACTGATGATGACCTGCTATACGGCCATCAACGTGCCCTACGGCGCGATGCTCGATGTGGTGACGACAAGCTCGCAGGAGAAGACCGTATTTTCCTCATATCGCATGTTTTTCTCCTATGCCGGCAGTTTTATGGCCCTTCTGGCGTGGGAGCCGCTCTGCGGGCTTTTCAACGGCACCGGTGCCGGCACGCCTCTCGAGTCGTGCAGTCCCAGGGCCTGGACTCTGGCCATGACGGTGATCGGAGGGGCATGCTGCCTGTTGTTTCTGCTCTGTTTCGCCATGACGCGCGAGGTTGTCGATTCGCGGTCGAAGGCGTCGGTGGGCAAGGATTTCCGCACTCTGATGACCAACCGTCCGTGGTGGATCATGAACGGTGTGGCGATCTTCAATAATTTCTACAACATCATACGCGGCTCGGCTGTGGCCTATCTGTTTGCCAATATCATCGGTGGGTCGCACGATGTTAAGATACTGACATTCGCTCTGACTGCTGGTGTGTTTCTCTGCATCGGCGAGCTGGTGAATATGGTCAGTGTGCCTCTGGCTGTGCCTCTGTCGATGAAGTGGGGAAAGAAGTCGACATTCATGTCGGCGCTGCTTGTGATCATAGTCACGAGTGTGGCGTTCTGGTTCTGTCCGGCCACTACGGGCGGTATATGGGCTATGGTCGGGCTTCAGGTGGCGTTTGCGGTGGCTCTCGGCGTCGTGTCGCCGCTGGTATGGAGCATGTATGCCGACGTGGCCAACTATTCGGAGCTTGTCAACGGTTCAGCCTCTACGGGTCTGATATTCTCTTCGGCCTCGATGGCTCAGAAGTTCGGCAGTGCTTTCGGCGGCGCGGCCGTTATGTGGCTTCTCAGCGGTTTCGGATATGACACGGCTCCGGGTGCGGTGCAGCCTCAGCTGGCTCTTGACGGCATCATGGCCATGATGAGCTTTATCCCTGCGGGTCTGGCCTGTGTGGCTTTTGTGTTGCTTTGGCGTTATCCGCTGACGAGTGCCCGCATGGAGCATATCATGTCGGAGCTTAAGGCGCTCAGGATGGCTCCGGCCGACGGTCCCCGCAAGGACAATATGGAGGACTTCGCCGATCTGCCATGATCGCAGGCTTGGGATTACCGGTGACTTTCAAATGTCACTTGCAGCTGTTTTTTGCGAGTTGGTTATGCAATATTTCGTAACTTTGCAGAGCCGTTCAAAGGGCGGACAAAACCAGAAGTATCAACAGAAATCATACAATTATATGAGAGTCGCAATCGTGGGCGCTTCGGGCGCCGTCGGACAAGAGTTTCTCCGTGTGCTCGAGGAGCAGAATTTTCCTATCGACGAGCTGCTGCTGTTCGGTTCGAGCCGCAGCGCAGGCCGGACATATATCTTCCGTGGCAAGGAAGTGAAAGTGAAAGAGTTGTGTCATAACGACGACTTCAAGGGGGTCGACATCGCTTTCACTTCGGCCGGTGCCGGAACTTCAAAGGAGTTTGCCGAAACGATCACCAAGCATGGTGCTCTGATGATAGACAACTCAAGCGCCTTCCGTATGGACGACGATGTGCCCCTGGTGGTGCCGGAGGTCAACGGTCAGGATGCGTTCGACACTCCGCGCGGCATAATCGCCAACCCCAACTGCACTACGATACAGATGGTGGTGGCGCTGAAGCCTATCAACGATCTGTCGAAGATCACCCGGGTGCATGTGGCTACCTATCAGGCGGCGAGCGGCGCCGGGGCTGCGGCCATGGACGAGCTTGTGGATCAGTATGCGCGGCTATCGCGCGGCGAGGCTCCGGAGGTGAACAAGTTTGCCTATCAGCTTGCCTACAATGTGATACCTCATATCGACGTGTTTACCGACAACGGCTACACCAAGGAGGAGATGAAGATGTTCAACGAAACCCGCAAGATCATGCACGAGCCGGCGCTGTCGGTGAGCGCTATGTGTGTGCGTGTGCCGGTGATGCGTGCTCATTCTGAGGCCGTATGGGTCGAAACCGAGCGCAGTATCAGCGTCGACGAGGCCCGCGAGGCGTTTGCCGCAGCCGAGGGTGTGGTGGTAGTGGATGATCCGGCCAACAAGAAGTATCCGATGCCGCTCGACGTCGCCGGATGCGATCCGGTGTATGTGGGCCGTATCCGTGAGGATATCGCCAATGAGCGTGGTCTTTCGTTCTGGATCGTGGGCGACCAGATAAAGAAGGGCGCTGCTCTCAACGCCGTTCAGATAGCCCAGTATCTGCTGGCTCACGGCAAGAAATTCGGAGCCTGAACGGAGTTATGGCGCTCGTTCCGGCCATACATTCCTCGACTCCTTTGCTGACATCGCCGGTGCCTATATTTCTGGCGGTGCTGCTTATAATTCTTGTCACTCCGATTGTGCTCAACAAGCTGCGGATTCCGCAGGTGATTGGTCTGATCGTGGCGGGCGTCACTGTCGGGCCTTACGGGTTCAACCTGCTGGCCCGCGACATGAGTTTCGAAGTGTTCGGTCAGGTGGGGTTGTTCTACCTGATGTTTCTGGCCGGCATAGAAATAGATATGTACCACCTGAAGAAGAACCTCCGGAAGGGGTTGGTCTTCGGGTTGTACACTTTTATAATACCCCTTGCTTTAGGTGCTGTGGCGGCCGGTCTGCTGCTCGGGCTTGACGCTCTGACTGCGGTGCTTATGGCCTCGATGTTTTCGGCGCATACGCTGATAGCCTATCCGATAGTCTCGCGCCTGGGGCTGACCCGCTCTGCGCCTGTGGTCATAGCGATAGCCGGCACAATATTTACGGTGCTTGGCTCGCTGATTGTGCTTGCCGGTGTGGTCGGCACGTTCCATGACGGCGAGTTTCGCGTCGGGGGCACTCTGAAGCTTCTCGGCCTGCTGGCGGGCTACTGTCTGGTGCTGGTGTATGCCTATCCGCGGATTACGCGGTGGTTTTTCAAGCATTGGAACGACAGCATCCTGCAGTATGTCTATGTGCTGGCGATGATGTTCACGGCCGCGCAGCTTGCCATCTGGGCAGGTATCGAGGGGGTGTTCGGCGCATTTTTCGCAGGTCTGGTGCTGAACCGTTATATTCCCGCCCGTTCTCCGCTTATGTCGCGGATTGAGTTTGTCGGCAACGCGATATTCATCCCGTACTTCCTGATCGGGGTGGGTATGCTGATCAATGTCGGGGTGGTGACGCGCGGCTGGTCGACGCTGTACGCGGCGGGTGTGATGTCGGGTGTGGCTATGTGTACCAAGTGGCTTGCGGCGTTCGTCACGCAGCGAACGTTCGGCATGAACAGTGTGGAACGGTCGACGATGTATCAGCTCAGCAACGCGCATACGGCCGTGGCGCTCGCGGTGGTGATGATAGGCTACGGTATGAGGCTGTTTGACGAGGTGATACTCAATGGCACGGTGATAATGATCCTTGTGACCTGTACGGTGTCGTCGATAGGCACTTCGAGGGCGGCAAGCCGTCTGAAGGTGATGGCTCTCGAGGAAGAGGGTGCCGGCGATGGTGTCGCCGAGCAGAGCCGTCACCGCGAGAATGTGCTGATACCGGTGGCCAATCCTGCTACGGCGCGCGAGCTTGTGGATCTGGCGCTGCTTATGCGTGACAAGGCGCGTTCGAACGGCAGGGTGTATGCCTTGCACGTGCGCAATGACAATTCGGCTGCGTCGCGGTCGCTCGGGAGGGTGTCGCTCGATACGGCCGAAAAGGCTGCGGCGAGTGTGGACACCTCGGTGGAGGCTATTGACCGGTATGACATGAATTTTGTGACGGGAGTGGTCAACACCATAGAGGAGCGCGATATAGACAGGGTGATAATCGGGCTGCACCGGCGCAATACGATTATTGACTCTTTTTTCGGCGACAAACTTCCAAATCTGTTGAGGGCAACCAACAAGATGCTCGTCATATCGCGTTGCTTCATACCTGTCAACACTATCGCGAGGATAGTTGTGGCTGTGCCTGCCAATGCCCAGTATGAGACCGGGTTTCAGGCATGGGTGACATCGCTGTGCAATCTGGCTTCGCAGCTCGGATGCCGGCTGATATTCTGCTGCAGCGACGCGACGCGGCGTTTCATCGAGGCGGTGATAAAGCGCGGGCAGTATGAGCTGCGTTCGGAATACCGCAGGGTGGAGGACTGGGATGATTTCCTGATGTTGTCGAACAAGGTGCTTGACGATGATCTGTTCGTGGTGGTGAATGCCCGCCGGGCATCGGTGTCGCATGCCGGGTATCTCGATTCGCTTCCTGAATTCCTGCAGAAATATTTTGCAAGCAACAATATGATCGTGATCTATCCCGAACAGTTCGGCGAGCGGATGGATGAGATGACGATGACCGATACGCTTACCACTGACATAGCTACAGTCAGCTCTCCGTTGTGGCTCCGTGTCAATTCGGCGTATAGCAGGCTTGTGAAGCTAAAGAAAAGGGTGACCCAGCGCGGTCGTCGTCCGAAGATAGATCTCTGAGGTGACGGCAGTGCGCGTCAGCGATATGTGTCGGTGAGATCGTAAAGATGGCGGTAGATGTCGGCGTCGACCTGAGTGAGGCTGACATCGCGGCGCGCCATGACGCGGCGCGCGGTGTCGATGAATTTGTCGAACGGCACTTCGGTCATCGCGGCGGTGGATCCTTCTGTAAATGACGGGACGAAGTTGCGCGGATATCCTGATCCGTGGAAGTTGACCCCGACCCCGAACACTGTGGCGGTGTTGATCATTGTGTTGGCTCCGGTCTTGGAGTGGTCGCCCATTATGAGGCCGCAGAACTGGAGGCCCGTGCGCTGGAAGCGGCGCGTGGGGTAATTCCAGAGTTTGATTTCCGTATAGTCGTTTTTGAGATTCGATGCTACGCATCCGGCTGCGATGTTGCACCATTCGCCTATTACGGCATTGCCGAGGAAGCCATCGTGGGCTTTGTTGGAGTAGCCGATTATCACTATGTTGGCCACCTCGCCTCCTACTTTGGAGTGCGGTCCGATCGTGGTGGCTCCGTAGATGCGTGAGCCCATTTTTATCTGTGCTCCTTCGCAAAGGGCAAGACCTCCGCGTATGCAGGTGCCTTCCATCACTTCCGATCCGGCCGCAAGATATACGGGGCCGTGGTTGAGATTTACGATAGCTCCCTCCATGGTGGCTCCCGGTTCGATGAAGAGCCGTGACGGATCGCCTATGATGGTGTTGGATGGTGATGGCGCGACGGATTCACGTCCGGCCGTAAGGAGTGTGAAGTCGTATTCGAGCGCTGCGGCGTTGAGCTGAAAAATGTCGTAGGAGCGTGTGAGTCGCAGCGGTATCTCATCGAGCTGTATCAGTTCGTACGGTTGCTGATCGAGTGGGCATCGCCGTGCTATTTCTTCGTCATGGAACATCAGCGCCTGTCCTTTGCGGAGGTGTTCGACCCCTTTGACCACTCCGGGCGTGGGGAAGAAATGGGCTGAGACGATGAAGCTGTCGTCGTCGGGCGATGATATGGATGGATACTTGACCGACAGATAGTCGGCTGTCATGTAGGAGTAGACGGCCGGAAGGCTCAGCTCCCATTTCTGCCGCAGCGTGAGTATGCCGAGCCTGAGGTCGGCCACGGAGCGGGTGAATGTCAGCGGTAGAAGATTGTCGCGCACTTCGGGCACGTCGCGGAGTATGATGTTGAGCATGAGATCGATTGTTGTAAGTGGTTCGATATGTCTGCGAAGTTACGAAAAAAATCCCGTGGGTCAGCGGTTGTGAAATAAACTTAAATCGAAAAAGTGGCATTCCGGATAATAAATCGTCAGAAAATGTGCGAATTGTTTGCGTATTAGAAAATTAGTAAGTAATTTTGCATCGCTTAAATGGACGAAGTGTGCGATTTCGGCTGTAACTGCTTGTTATGCAGTGTGTCGTGGTCGGTTGCGCGGAGTGTGTTTGATGCGTATTTCGCAAAGCAAAAAGATAGAAAACAGTAATAAACGAAAAGTTAAAAAGTAAAAGACTAAGATGCCTACTATTCAGCAATTAGTAAGAAAAGGGCGTGTAGCCCTCCAGGACAAGAGCAAATCTCCGGCCCTGGACTCCTGTCCGCAGCGTCGCGGTGTCTGCGTGCGCGTTTATACCACAACCCCCAAAAAGCCTAACTCGGCCATGCGTAAGGTGGCCCGTGTGAGACTGACCAACGGCAAGGAGGTGAACAGCTACATTCCCGGCGAAGGACACAACCTGCAGGAGCACTCGATCGTGCTGGTTCGCGGCGGCCGTGTGAAGGATCTTCCCGGTGTGCGCTACCATATCGTCCGCGGTACGCTCGATACAAGCGGTGTGAAGGATCGCACTCAGCGTCGCAGCAAATACGGCGCAAAGCGTCCGAAGGCCGCGAAGAAATAAATTGCGCAGGAAGAAGCCTGTTTCTTACAGAATTCCCCGGCGTGCGGGGAATGAAAACAAAGTTTTTAACTTCGTTTTTGATTTACTGGAAGGCTAATTCAAGGTTGAGTAAACGGGCGCCGGAGGGCGCTGTCGGTTGAAGAAGAAAGATGCAGCAACCAAGCAAACAAAAACATCACTTAAACAAAAAATGAGAAAAGCAAAGCCAAAGAAGCGGATTGTATTGCCCGATCCGGTGTTTAACGACGTTCGCGTGTCGAAATTTGTGAATCATCTGATGTATGACGGCAAGAAGAACACCGCTTACACTATATTCTACAGCGCTCTCGAGACTGTGAAGACCAAGCTCCCCAACGAGGAGAAGACCGCTCTCGAAATCTGGAAGAAAGCTCTGGAGAATATCACTCCTCAGGTGGAGGTGAAGAGCCGCCGCGTGGGTGGCGCCACATTCCAGGTGCCCACCGAGATCCGTCCCGATCGCAAGGAGTCGATTTCCATGAAGAACCTTATCTTATACGCCCGCAAGCGCGGCGGCAAGACGATGGCCGACAAGCTGGCCGCCGAGATCGTCGACGCCTACAATGAGCAGGGTGGCGCATTCAAGCGCAAGGAGGATATGCACAAGATGGCCGAGGCCAACCGTGCTTTCGCTCACTTCCGCTTCTGATATGATGCGTGCGTGACCAATACTACAACTGAAACGACACAACACCAAATAATCAATGGGAAAATCTGACGAACAACTGAAGTACACCCGTAATATCGGCATTATGGCTCATATCGACGCCGGCAAGACGACGACGTCCGAGCGCATACTTTTCTATACGGGTCTGACTCACAAAATAGGTGAGGTGCACGACGGCGGCGCCACCATGGACTGGATGGAGCAGGAGCAGGAGCGTGGCATCACCATCACATCGGCTGCAACCACAGCATTCTGGAAGTATGCCGACGAAAAGTACAAGATCAATCTTATCGACACTCCGGGACACGTTGACTTCACTGTGGAGGTGGAGCGTTCGCTGCGTGTGCTCGACGGAGCTGTGGCCACATTCTGTGCTGTGGGCGGTGTAGAGCCTCAGTCGGAAACCGTATGGCGCCAGGCTGACAAGTATAATGTTCCCCGTATCGGCTATGTTAACAAGATGGACCGTTCGGGCGCAAACTTCTTCGAAGTGTGCCGCCAGCTCAAGGAGGTGCTCGGAGCCAATCCCTGCCCGATCCAGATACCTATCGGCGCCGAGGAGACATTCAAGGGCGTTGTGGATCTGATCCGCATGAAGGCTATCTTCTGGCACGACGAGACCATGGGTGCCGAGTATTCTGTGGAGGATATCCCTGCCAATCTGATGGACGAGGCTCAGGAGTATCGCGACAAGATGCTTGAGAAGATCGCCGAGTTTGACGACGCTCTGATGGAGAAATATTTCGACGATCCCTCGACTATCGGCGAGGATGAGATCCGTCGCGCTCTCCGCAAGGGTACTCTCTCGATGGAGATCGTGCCGATGATCTGCGGATCGTCGTTCAAGAACAAGGGTGTTCAGCCTCTGCTCGACTGTGTGTGCGCATACCTGCCTTCGCCTCTCGACGCCGGTGCTGTAGAGGGTCACAATCCCTCGAGCCCCGATGAGGTTGAGACCCGTGAGCCGTCGAGCGAAGCTCCGATGTGTGCTCTTGCGTTCAAGATCGCGACCGACCCGTATGTGGGTCGTCTGACATTCTTCCGCGTGTACAGCGGCGACGTTGTTGCCGGAAGCTACGTGCTCAACGCCCGTTCGGGTAAGAAAGAGCGCGTGAGCCGTCTGTTCCAGATGCACTCCAACAAGCAGAACGCTAAGGAGATGATTGGCTGCGGCGACATAGGCGCAGGTGTGGGCTTCAAGGATATCCGCACCGGCGACACTCTCTGCGATGAGAACCATCCGATTGTCCTCGAGGCTATGGACTTCCCCGATCCCGTGATCGGTATCGCTGTGGAGCCGAAGACTCAGAAGGACCTCGACAAGCTGGGCGTGGGTCTGCAGAAGCTTGCTGAGGAGGATCCGACCTTCCGTGTACAGACCAACGAGGAGACCGGTCAGACCGTGATCAGCGGTATGGGTGAGCTTCACCTCGACATCATCATCGACCGTCTGCGCCGCGAGTTCAAGGTTGAGTGCAACCAGGGTCGCCCGCAGGTTACCTACAAGGAGGCTATCACCAAGCCTGTTGAGCTTCGCGAGGTGTTCAAGAAGCAGACAGGTGGCCGTGGTAAGTTTGCCGACATCATTGTTCGCGTGGAGCCTGTCGACGAGGGCTTCGAGGGCAACCTCCAGTTTGTCGACGAGGTGAAGGGCGGTAACATTCCCAAGGAGTTCATCCCGAGCATTCAGAAGGGCTTTGCTGCAGCGATGAAGAATGGCGTTCTCGCCGGTTATCCCGTGGAATATCTGAAAGTGACTGTGATCGACGGATCGTTCCACCCCGTAGACTCCGACCAGCTCTCGTTTGAGCTTTGCGCCATCCAGGCCTTCAAGAAGGCTTCGGAGAAGGCCGGTCCGGTTCTGCTTGAGCCGATCATGAAGATCGAGGTCGTGACTCCGGAGGAGAACATGGGTGACGTGATCTCCGACCTTAACAAGCGTCGCGGTCAGGTAGAGGGTATGGAAACCAGCCGCAGCGGCGCCCGTGTCGTGAAGGCCAAGGCTCCTCTTGCCGAGATGTTCGGCTATGTGACCGCTCTGCGTACGATCACATCCGGCCGTGCAACATCGACCATGTCGTTCTCCCACTACAGCGAGGTAAGCAGCTCGATCGCCAAGAATGTGCTGACCGAGTGCCAGGGCCGTGTGGATTTGCTCAAATAAAAATCATTCATTCCAAACAACAATATGAGCCAGAAAATCAGAATCAAACTGAAATCTTACGATCACAATCTGGTCGACAAGTCGGCTGAGAAGATTGTGAAGACCGTAAAGGCTACCGGCGCTGTGATCAGCGGTCCGATACCCCTGCCTACCCACAAGCGGATCTTCACTGTCAACCGCTCGACTTTTGTCAACAAGAAGAGCCGCGAGCAGTTCCAGCTCTCTTCGTTCAAGCGCCTCATCGACATCTACAATTCGACTGCCAAGACTGTCGATGCGCTGATGAAGCTTGAACTTCCGAGCGGTGTAGAGGTCGAGATCAAGGTGTGATAGCCTTGCGAAAGATTCAGAACATTCAACGAAAAGCAACTATTAAAAACAAAGAGAAATGCCAGGATTATTAGGAAAGAAAATCGGAATGACATCCGTTTTCAGTGCCGACGGCAAGAACGTGCCGTGCACTGTTATCGAAGTAGGTCCTTGCGTAGTGACTCAGGTAAAGACTGCCGAAACTGACGGCTACAGCGCTCTGCAGCTTGGTTTTGTCGAGAAGAAAGACAAGCACACCAATGCTCCCGAGGCCGGCCACTTCAAGAAGGCAGGAGTCAACCCGCAGCGACACTTGGCCGAGTTCAAGGGCTTTGAAGGCGAATACAAGGCCGGTGACACTATCACCGTCGACAGCCTTTTCACTGAAAGCGACTTTGTCGACATTCAGGGTACTTCGAAGGGTAAGGGCTATCAAGGCGTAGTGAAGCGTCACGGTTTCGGTGGTGTGGGCCAGAGCACCCACGGCCAGCACAACCGTCTGCGTGCTCCCGGTTCGATAGGTGCCTGCTCGTATCCCGCGAAGGTGTTCAAGGGTATGCGCATGGCCGGCCAGATGGGCAACGAGTGCGTGACTGTGCAGAACCTCCAGGTGCTGCGTGTGATGCCGGAGCACAATCTGCTTCTGATCAAGGGTTCGATACCCGGATGTAAAGGTTCAATCGTAAAAATTGAGAAATAATGGAACTCGCGATATACAATATCAAAGGTGAGGATACCGGCCGCAAGGCTCAGCTCAACGACGCGGTGTTTGCTATCGACGCCAACGAGCATTCGGTATACCTCGACGTGAAGCAGTATCTGGCCAACCAGCGTCAGGGCACACACAAGTCGAAGGAGCGCAGCGAGGTTTCGGGTTCGACCCGTAAGCTTCACAAGCAGAAAGGTGGCGGCGGTGCCCGTATCGGCGATATCAATTCTCCGCTTCTGGTTGGTGGCGGCCGTGTATTCGGTCCTCGTCCCCGCGACTATCGCTTCAAGCTCAACAAGAAGGTGAAGCAGCTCGCCCGTCGCAGCGCCTGGACCTACAAGGTGCAGGACGGTCAGGTGAAGGTGGTTGAAAACTTCACTTTCGAGGCTCCTAAGACTAAAGATTTTATAAATTTTGCTAAAAATCTTGAAGCCGAGGGCAAAAAGCTGCTCGTCATTTTAGCGGACAACAATAAAAACGTATATTTGTCGGCTCGAAATGTTCCGGGTGCCTGCATCATGCGCGCTTCGGACGTCAACACTTATGCGATAATGAAGAGCAATGCCATCGTCCTGACGGAGGGTGGCCTTGAGGTCATCAACAATCTCTGACAAAAAAGCAACTTGAAATGGACATAACAATAACCCCCATAGTCACCGAAAAGGCGACCAAGCTGACGGAGAAGCTCAACCGCTATACGTTCCGCGTGTCGCCCCAGGCCAACAAGGCCGAGATCAAGAGCCTTGTGGAGAAGCTTTACGGCGTCAAGGTTGTGAGCGTCAACACGGCAGTGGTGCGCGGCAAGAACAAGAGCCGCTGGACCAAGAGCGGTCTTCTTCGCGGTAAGAGCAACTCTTACAAGAAGGCTTTCATCACCGTAGGCGAAGGCCAGACGATAGACTTTTACAGCAACATATAAATAAGAGATGGCAGTAAGAAAATTCAAGCCCACTACACCGGGGCAAAGACACAAGGTTATTGGCGTATTCAAAGGTACGATCACTGCTACTACGCCAGAGAAATCTCTTACAGTCGGCAAGAAATCCTCGGGCGGCCGCAACGCCGAGGGACACCTCACCAACCGTTACCTGGGTGGGGGTCACAAGAGGAAATACCGCATCATCGACTTCAAGAGAAACAAAGACGGTGTGCCTGCCGTGGTAAAGTCGATAGAGTATGACCCCAACCGGTCGGCGCGAATCGCGCTTCTCTACTATGTCGACGGTGCCAAGGCATATATCATTGCACCCAACGGCCTGGAAGTAGGAACTAAGGTGATGAGCGGAGCTGAGGCAGCTCCCGAGGTAGGCAACTCGCTTCCTCTGAAGAACATCCCCGTCGGTACTCTCATCCACTGCATCGAGCTGCGTCCCGGACAGGGCGCTTTCATGGCTCGTTCGGCCGGTACATTCGCGCAGCTTGTATCGCGCGAGGGCGACTATGCTATAATCAAATTACCTTCTGGCGAAACCCGCAAGATCCTGGCCACATGCAAGGCTACGGTAGGTGTCGTGGGCAACAGCGAGCACTCGCTGGAGCGCAGCGGCAAGGCCGGACGCTCCCGCTGGCTTGGCCGCCGTCCGCGCAACCGCGGCGTAGTGATGAATCCTGTCGACCACCCGATGGGCGGCGGCGAGGGACGCGCTTCGGGCGGACATCCGCGTTCGCGCAAGGGTCTTTACAGCAAGGGTCTCAAGACACGTGCGCCGAAGAAGAGCTCTTCGAAGTACATTATTGAAAGAAGGAAAAAGTAATCTGATTAAGTAAAGCAATATGAGTCGTTCGTTAAAGAAAGGGCCGTATATCAGCGTGAAGCTGGAGAAGAAGGTGACCGCGATGGAAGAGAGCGGCAAGAAGTCGGTGATCAAGACATGGAGCCGTGCTTCGATGATCGCTCCCGAATTCGTAGGCCACACGTTTGCGATCCACAACGGCAACAAGTTCATCCCTGTCTACGTGACCGAGAACATGGTAGGCCACAAGCTGGGAGAATTCGCTCCGACACGTAACTTCCGCGGCCACGGCGGCAACAAGAAGTGATAGTCGGGCGCCGACATTAACAAGAAAAAAGAAAGAAAAATACAAATGGGTGTAAGAAAAAGAAATACTGCCGAAAGGATCAAGGCCGAGCGCAAGGAGATTGCCTTCGCGAAGCTGACCAATATCCCTTCGTCGCCGCGCAAGATGCGTCTTGTTGCGGATATGGTGCGCGGCGTTGAAGTGTTCCGTGCGCTGGGCATCCTGAAGTTCTCCAACAAGGAGGCCGCTGCCAAGCTTGAGAAGCTGCTGCGGAGCGCTATCGCCAACTGGGAAGCCAAGAATGAGAGAAAGGCCGAGAACGGCGAGCTGTGTGTGAGCACGATCTACGTTAACTGCGCTCCGATGCTGAAGCGTCTGCGTCCGGCTCCCCAGGGTCGCGGTTATCGTATCCGCAAGCGTGCCAACCACGTGACTCTCGTAGTAGACACAATCGAAAACGCTAAAAAGAAAGCATAAGGCATGGGACAGAAAGTAAATCCTGTTAGCAACCGTCTGGGTATTGTCCGCGGTTGGGACTCCAACTGGTATGACGTCAAGAAGCTGGCCGACAATATCCTTGAGGATTCGAAGCTGCGCAAATATCTCAACGTCCGCCTTGCCAAGTGCAGTGTGTCGCGTATCGTCATCGAGCGTACTCTCAAGCTGATCACCATCACGGTGTGCACCTCTCGTCCGGGTCTGATCATAGGCAAGGGCGGCCAGGAGGTCGACAAGCTCAAGGAGGAACTCAAGAAGATCACCGACAAGGATGTACAGATCAACATTTTCGAGGTGAAGCGTCCGGATCTCGACGCTCAGATCGTGGCAAGCACGATAGCTCGCCAGATCGAGGGCAAGATCGCTTACCGCCGTGCCGTGAAGATGGCTATCGCCGCTACGATGCGCAGCGGTGCCGAGGGCATCAAGGTGCAGATCAGCGGCCGTCTGAACGGTGCTGAGATCGCACGCTCGGAGATGTTCAAGGAGGGTCGTACTCCGCTCCACACTCTGCGTGCCGATATCGACTACGCTCTTGTGGAGGCTCACACAAAGGTGGGCGTGATCGGTGTTAAGGTGTGGATCTGCCGTGGCGAGGTCTATGGCAAGAAGGATCTGGCTCCTTCATTCACTTCTCAGGGCAAAGAGAGCCGTCCGGGCCAGGGCGCTCCTCGTCGCGATCGCGGCGGCCGCGGTTTCCGTGGCGGTAAGGGTGGCGCTGGCAACCGTTAAACCAACTCATAGTAAAAGAAGATGTTACAACCCAAGAAAACAAAATTCCGCCGCGCGCAGAAAGGCCGCATGAAGGGCATTGCTCAGCGTGGCAACCAGTTGGCCTTCGGTTCGTTTGGCATTAAGACTCTTGAGTCGAAGTGGATCACTGGCCGTCAGATCGAGGCTGCTCGTGTGGCCGTGACCCGCTACATGCAGCGTCAGGGTCAGATATGGATCCGCATATTCCCCGACAAGCCTATCACCAAGAAGCCTGCCGAGGTGCGAATGGGTAAAGGTAAAGGTTCGCCCGAAGGTTTCGTGGCTCCTGTGACTCCCGGCCGCATGCTCATCGAGGTGGAGGGTGTCAGCTACGACATCGCCAAGGAGGCGCTGCGTCTGGCAGCCCAGAAGCTTCCGGTGATAACGAAGTTTGTGGTACGTCGTGACTATGATCCGACTCAAAACGTGTAAGCGATTATGAAAAAAGTAGAGATAAAAGAGCTGAGCACGCAGGACCTCAAGGAGCGTCTGGAAGTGATGGAGCATGAATATGCGCAGCTGAAGATCAATCATTCGGTATCTCCGATTGACAATCCCGCTCAGATACGCCGCGACCGCCGCATGATAGCCCGCGTGAAGACAGAGTTGCGCCAGCGTGAGCTCAACAACAAATAAACAGCGCTGAGGAAACTATGGAAGAAAGAAATTTACGTAAGGAACGCATAGGCGTTGTGTCGAGCAACAAGGGCGACAAGACGATCACTGTGACCGTTAAGTGGAAGGAGAAGCATCCTATCTACGGCAAGTTTGTCAACAAGACGAAGAAGTATCACGCGCACGACGAGAAGAACGAGTGCTCGGTAGGCGATACCGTCCGTCTGATGGAGACCCGCCCCTTGAGCAAGACCAAGAGATGGAGATTAGTAGAAATCATCGAAAAAGTTAAATAAGCATCATGATACAGACAGAAAGCCGATTGACGGTAGCCGACAACAGCGGCGCCAAGGAGGCCCTGTGCATCCACGTGCTGGGTGGCACCGGCCGCCGTTATGCTACGGTTGGCGACATCATCGTGGTGTCGGTCAAGAGCGTGATTCCTTCGTCGGATGTGAAGAAGGGCACGGTGTCGAAGGCCGTGGTGGTACGCACCAAGAAGGAGATCCGCAGGCAAGACGGAAGCTATATCCGCTTCGACGACAACGCTTGCGTGCTTCTCAACAATGCCGGCGAACTGCGCGGCACCCGTATCTTCGGTCCGGTGGCCCGCGAGCTGCGTGCCACAAACATGAAGATCGTGTCGCTGGCTCCGGAAGTGTTATAATTCCCGTGATAGTACAAACAGACAATGAACAAGATTAATATCAAGAAGGGCGACACAGTCTATGTGCTGGCGGGCGATGACCGCGGCAAGACGGGCCGCGTGCTGAAGGTCGATGCGGCCAAGCAGCGTGCCATCGTGGAGGGCGTGAATGTCGTCACGAAGGCAACGAAGCCCAGCGCGAAGCATCCGCAGGGCGGTTTAGTGAAGATGGAGGCTCCGGTACACGTTTCGAATCTGAGCCTGATAGACCCCAAGAGCGGCAAGCCGACTCGTGTCTTCCGCAAGAAGAACGATGAGGGTCGTTCCGTACGTTACGCACAAAAGTCAGGAGAGGAGATTAAGTGATGAGCACAACGACACTGAAAAACGACTATAAGGAGCGGATAGTGCCTGCTCTGGTGAAGCAGTTCAACTACACAAGCGTCATGCAGGTTCCGACCCTGAAGAAGATTGTGATCAATCAGGGTCTTGGCGAAGCCACTCAGGACAAGAAGATCATCGAGACGGCTATCCGTGAGCTGACGGACATCACCGGCCAGAAGGCTGTGGCTACTCTGTCGCGCAAGGATATCTCGAACTTCAAGCTTCGCAAGAAGATGCCGGTGGGCGTGATGGTGACTCTTCGTCGCGACAAGATGTATGAGTTCCTGGAGCGTCTGATCCGTGTGGCTCTTCCGCGTATCCGCGACTTTAAGGGTATCGAGGGCAAGCTCGACGGCCGTGGCAACTACACACTGGGCATCACCGAGCAGATCATCTTCCCCGAGATCAATATCGACAACATCAGCAAGCTTCTGGGCATGAACATCACTTTCGTGACTTCGGCCAACACCGACGAGGAGGGCTATGCTCTTCTGAAGGAATTCGGTCTGCCCTTCAAGAATGCTAAAAAGTAACCCCAAGCTTACTACGAAGAAATGGCAAAAGAATCAATGAAAGCCCGCGAGGTGAAGAGAGCTAAGCTCGTGGCCAAGTATGCCGCCAAGCACGATGCCCTGAAGGCAGCCGGCGACTACGAGGGTCTGCAGCTTCTGCCCAAAAATGCCTCGAAGGTGCGCATGCACAACCGCTGCAGCATCACCGGCCGTCCGAAAGGCTACATGCGTCAGTTCGGACTGTCGAGAATACAGTTCCGCGAGATGGCCTCTCAGGGTCTGATCCCGGGTGTCAAGAAGGCGAGCTGGTAATAGTTGCTGCGCGAGACGCCCTGCCACAGCGCCATGAGGGCGTGGCGGAGGCGGCTCTCCGGAATTACAACCGACGAGTATTAAATATTGTTCGGATTGTCCGAATCAATTTAAAACAACAATAAAAATGACTGATCCAATAGCAGATTATCTGACAAGATTGAGGAATGCCATCAAGGCCAACCACCGTGTGGTGGAGATCCCTGCCTCAAACTTGAAAAAAGAAATCACAAAGATTCTTTTTGAACAAGGCTATATTCTTAACTACAAGTTTATAGACGGTGAGACTCCGGCCGGCGTGATAAAGATCGCGCTGAAGTATGATCCGGTTGACAAGGTCAACGCGATCAAGGACCTGAAGAGAGTTTCTCGTCCGGGTCTTCGCCAGTATACTGGCTACAAGGATATGCCGCGTGTGCTCAACGGACTGGGTATCGCGATCCTGTCGACTTCGCAGGGCGTGATGACCAACAAGAAGGCCAAAGACCTGAAGGTCGGCGGCGAAGTGCTGTGTTACGTTTATTAATGGAGGAGGATAGATTATGTCAAGAATAGGTAAGGCTCCCATAGCAATCCCTGCCGGTGTGACCGTAAAGGTGTCCGGCGACGTGGTGACCGTAAAGGGTCCCAAGGGCGAACTCAGCCAGAAGATTAATCCCGACCTCCAGATCACGGTGGAGGATGGCCAGCTGACTCTGGCTCGTCCGAGCGATGACCGTGAGCACCGTGCGCAGCATGGTCTTTACCGCGCTCTGATCCATAATATGGTTGTGGGAGTGTCGGAAGGCTACCGCAAGGAGATGGAACTGGTGGGTGTGGGCTACCGTGCAGCGGCTACTGGCCAGGTGCTCGAGCTGTCGCTTGGTTACTCCCACGCTATCTATATAAAGCTTCCGCCGGAGGTCAAGGTAGAGGCGAAGAGCGAGCGTAACAAGAATCCGCTGATCATCCTGGAGAGCGACGACAAGCAGCTTCTGGGCCAGGTGTGCGCGAAGATCCGTTCGCTGCGTAAGCCGGAGCCCTACAAGGGCAAGGGTATCAAGTTTGTCGGTGAGATTATCCGTCGTAAGTCGGGTAAGTCGGCAAGCGCTAAGTAAACTCTAAAAGCATACTACAATGATCTCCAAGAAAGACAGAAGAAATAAAATCAAGGCCCGTATCCGTGGCAAGATCTCGGGCACTGCGGCGCGTCCCCGCATGTCGGTGTTCCGCAGCAACAAGCAGATATACGTGCAGCTGATCGACGATCTGGCGGGCAAGACTCTTGCCTCGACTTCGTCGAAGGGTATCGAGGGCGGCACAAAGTGTGAAATCGCCGCAAAAGTGGGTCAGGCCATCGCCGGCAAGGCTCAGGCTGCAGGTATCACCGAGGTGGTTTTTGACCGCAACGGTTATCTGTTCCACGGCAGGGTAAAATCATTGGCCGACGCAGCTCGCGAGGGCGGTCTTAAATTTTAAGCATCATGGTAAAGAATAACAATAAAGTAAAGTCGACAAACGATCTTGACCTGAAGGACCGCCTGGTGGCCATCAACCGTGTCACCAAGGTGACCAAGGGTGGCCGTGCTTTCACTTTCGCCGCTATCGTAGTCGTAGGCGACGAGAAGGGCGTGGTAGGCGTCGGCCTGGGCAAGGCCAATGAGGTTACAGCCGCTATCGCCAAGGGCGTTGAGGCTGCCAAGAAGAATCTTATCAAGGTGCCTGTTCACAAGGGTACGATTCCTCACGAGCAGGAAGCCAAGTTCGGCGGTTCGCGCGTGATTCTGAAGCCTGCTTCGGAGGGTACTGGCGTGAAGGCCGGCGGTGCTATGCGTGCCGTTCTGGAGAGCGTCGGTATCACTGACGTGCTTGCGAAGAGCAAGGGTTCTTCCAACCCGCACAATCTCGTGAAAGCCACTCTGGCTGCTCTGGGCGAGATGCGCAGTCCGGCCGATGTGGCCCGCAACCGCGGTATCTCGATGGAACAGGTGTTTAACGGTTAAAAAATCTCATTACTGAAAATGGCACAGATAAAGATTACGCAGGTCAAGAGCCGCATCGGTGCTCCCGAGGTGCAGAAGCGCACTCTGGATGCTCTCGGCCTGAAGAAGATGAATCACACGGTGGTGAAAGAAGACACCCCGTCGGTGATGGGAATGGTTAACAAAGTACGTCACCTCGTGAGTGTGACCAACGCATAAAACTGATAATTTAGAAATGGAACTGAATAATCTGCGTCCGGCAGTAGGGTCAGTGACCCGCAAGACGCGTATCGGCCGCGGCCCGGGTTCGGGCAAGGGCGGCACTTCAACCCGCGGCCACAAGGGTGCAAAGTCGCGCTCCGGCTATTCGCGCAAGATCGGCTTCGAGGGTGGTCAGATGCCTCTGCAGCGTCGTCTGCCCAAGTTCGGCTTCAAGAATATCAACCGTGTGGAGTACAAGGCCATCAATATCGGTGTTCTCGACGCTCTGGCAGCTGCCAAGGGTCTGGAGAAGATTGGTATCGAGGAGCTTCGTCAGGCAGGCTATATCAACCGCAAGCAGCTTGTGAAGGTGCTTGGCGAGGGTAGCGTGCAGCGTGCTCTTCAGGTGGAGGCCAACGCGTTCTCCAAGTCGGCTGAAAAGGCTATCACCGAGGCCGGCGGCACAATCTCTAAAATCTGAGTATAATGAGGTTTGTCGAAACTCTGAAAAATATCTGGACAATCGATGAGCTGCGCAAGCGCATTCTTGTGACGCTTCTTCTGGTGCTCGTGTATCGTCTTGGCTGTTACGTGGTTCTTCCCGGTATCAGCCCGGCCGATCTCGACGCACTGTCGAAGTTTACGAACAAGAGCGGGCTTATGCAGCTCCTCGACATGTTCTCCGGCGGCGCTTTCTCTCAGGCGTCGATATTCGCGCTGGGTATCATGCCCTATATCACGGCTTCGATCGTGATACAGCTTCTTGGCATGGTGCTTCCTTCGTTCCAGAAGATGATGCGCGAGGGTGAGAGCGGACGCCAGAAGCTCAACCAGTATACGCGTTATCTGACGGTGCTGATCCTGATTCTGCAGGGTCCGGCCTACCTGATCAATCTTCAGGTGCAGGTGAGCGCTGCGGGCGCTGTGTCTGCGATGGGACCCTGGACGGTGGCTTATCTTACGGTGATACTGGCTGCCGGCTCGATGTTCATCATGTGGCTTGGCGAGCGTATCACTGACCGTGGTATCGGCAACGGTATTTCGTTCATCATCCTTGTGGGTATCATAGCCCGTCTGCCGCAGGCTCTGTTCTATGAGTTCACAAGCCGTATGCCCGGTTCGACCGGTTCGCAGGGCGGTCTGGTGATGTTCGTGGTGGAGCTTATCCTGCTTTTTGCCGTGACGGTTGGCGCTGTGCTTCTGGTGCAGGGTACTCGCAAGGTGCCTGTCCAGTATGCGAAGCGCATCGTGGGCAACCGCCAGTATGGCGGCGCTCGCCAGTATATTCCTCTGAAGGTGAATGCCGCCGGTGTGATGCCGATCATTTTCGCTCAGGCGATCATGTTTATCCCCATCACTCTCGCCGGTTTCGGCTCCAGTGACAATGCCGGTGGTTTCATAGCTGCCTTCAGCGATATCAACGGCTTCTGGTATAATCTGGTCTACTTCCTGATGATCGTGGCTTTCACGTATTTCTATACTGCCATCACTGTGCGTCCGACGCAGATGGCGGAGGATATGAAGCGCAACAATGGCTTCATTCCCGGTGTGAAGCCCGGCAAGAAGACGGCCGAGTATCTTGACAGCATCATGTCGCGAATCACTCTGCCCGGTTCGATATTTCTGGGTATTGTGGCGATTCTGCCTGCTTTCGCGCGTTTCTTCGGCATCAGCCAGAATTTCGCGCAGTTCTTCGGCGGCACTTCGCTGCTGATTCTGGTGGGCGTGGTGCTTGATACTCTCCAGCAGATCGAGAGCCATCTGATGATGCATCATTACGATGGTCTGATGAAGGAGGGCAAGATCAAGGGTCGCACTACGGGCAGTGCCTATTGATAATGTTTATTGAACTGAGTCGAGAAACGTACACAGATATTCCATACGCTGCTTTATGACTTGTCTCAAGACACCCGAGGATATGCAGAAGATGCGTGAGGCGTGTGCTCTGGCGAGCGAGACTCTGGGCTATATAGCCACGATGATCGCTCCGGGGGTGACAACGAATCACATCGAGATGAAAGTGCGCGAGTTTATCGCTGACCACGGGGCCAGGGCTGCTTGTCTTGGCTACGGCGGATTTCCGGCCGCGGTGTGCTATGAGGTGAATGAAACGGTGGTGCATGGTTTTCCTTCGAACTATTCTCTTCGCGAGGGCGATATCATCGGCACTGATCTGGTGGTGGAGCTTGACGGTTTCAACGGCGATATGTGCTATACGTTTGCTGTTGGCGAAGTCAGTCCGGAGGTGATGGCTCTGTGCCGCACTACCAAGGAGAGCCTTTACAAGGGTATCGAGGCGTGTCGCGAGGGCAATCGCATCGGTGATATATCGAATGCCGTGCAGACTTACTGTGAGAGCCGGGGTTACTCGGTGGTCAGGGAGATGTGCGGCCACGGTATAGGACGTTCGATGCACGAGGATCCGGAGATATGCAACTACGGCAAGCGCGGACATGGCCCGATGATCCGTTCGGGCATGTGTCTTTGCATAGAGCCGATGATCAATCTCGGTAGCCGGCATATAGTGATAGAGCGTGACGGATGGACCTGCCGCACGCGTGACCGCAAGCCGTCGGCTCATTATGAGCATACGGTGGCTGTGGTGGACGGTGAAACGGAGGTGCTGACTTCGTTCGAGCCTGTGAAGCGGGTGCTCGGCGACAAGTTCATATAAAAAAAGACATACAATATGGCAAAACAAGCTGCAATCGAACAGGATGGTGTGATCGTGGAGGCTCTGAGCAATGCGATGTTTCGCGTGGAGCTCGAGAACGGCCACGAGATCACAGCTCATATTTCCGGCAAGATGAGGATGCACTACATCAAGATTCTTCCGGGTGACAGGGTGCGAGTGGAGATGTCGCCCTACGATCTCTCCAAGGGTCGCATAGCCTTCAGATACAAATGATATTAAAAACAAGCAAACATCATAGAAAGAGATGAAAGTAAGAGCCTCAGTCAAGAAGCGCACCCCGGACAGCAAGATCGTCCGCCGCAAGGGTCGCCTTTACGTGATCAACAAGAAAAATCCCAAATACAAACAGCGTCAGGGATAATTTTATTACTTTTGCAAAAAATTTCAGTCAACATATGGCAGTACGCATAGTGGGAGTTGACCTCCCCCAGAACAAAAGAGGTGAGATAGCGCTGACCTACATCTTCGGCATAGGCCGCAGCGCGGCCAAGTCGATTCTTGCCAAGGCAGGCGTGAATCCTGACATCAAGGTTCAGGACTGGACCGACGAACAGGCAGCAAAGGTGCGCGAAGTGATCGGCGCCGAGCACAAAGTAGAGGGTGATCTCCGCAGCGAGATCCAGCTGAACATCAAGCGTCTGATGGACATAGGCTGCTATCGCGGCATCCGTCACCGCAATGGTCTGCCCGTGCGCGGTCAGAGCACCAAGAACAATGCCCGTACCCGCAAGGGCAAGAAGAAGACCGTGGCAAACAAGAAGAAAGCAACGAAATAAGAGTTAAAGCAATATGGCAAAGAAGACAGTAGCAGCGAAGAAAAGAAACGTCAAGGTCGACGCCGCAGGGCAGCTTCACGTTCATTCGTCGTTCAACAACATCATCGTGTGTCTGGCCAATTCGGAAGGTCAGGTCATCTCATGGTCGAGCGCCGGCAAGATGGGCTTCAGAGGCTCGAAGAAGAACACTCCGTATGCCGCCCAGATGGCTGCGCAGGATTGCGCGAAGACAGCCTACGATCTGGGTCTGCGCAAGGTGAAGGCTTACGTGAAGGGTCCGGGCAACGGTCGCGAGAGCGCAATCCGCACAGTGCATGGCGCAGGCATAGAGGTCACCGACATCATCGACGTGACTCCGCTGCCCCACAACGGATGCCGTCCGCCGAAGCGCCGTCGCGTCTGAGCCACGCCGGAGCATTATATATTCAATCCAAGGCTCTTATATTCTCAACTCACTAACCAACAATCAAGGGAACGCGCAGGAAGCCCGAACGTGAATAGACCATACAATGAAATCACCTCTCTATGGTCGCGGCTGCACAGACTGACATGTCCGGCGCTGACCCCGCAAACCAAATTATAACAATACAACAAAATGGCAAGATATACCGGCCCCAAGACAAGAATCGCCCGTAAGTTCGGCGAGCCCATCTTCGGTGAAGACAAGGTGCTCGCTAAGAAAAACTACGCTCCGGGCCAGCACGGCCAGAACCGTCGCCGCAAGACTTCGGAGTATGGCACTCAGCTGCGTGAGAAGCAGAAGGCTAAATATACCTATGGTGTGCTCGAGAAATATTTCCGCAATCTTTTCGACAAGGCTGCCCGCACCAAGGGTATCACCGGCGAAGTGCTTCTCCAGCTTCTTGAAAGCCGTCTGGACAATGTGGTGTTCCGTCTGGGCATCGCTCCTACCCGCGCCGCTGCCCGTCAGCTGGTGCTCCACCGCCACATCACTGTCAACGGTCAGGTGGTGAACATCGCTTCGTATCATGTGAAGCCGGGCGATGTTGTGGGTGTGCGCGAGCGTTCGAAGTCGCTCGAAGTGATCGCTGACGCTCTGGCAGGTTTCAACCACAGCAAGTATCCCTGGATCGAGTGGGACGAAAGCTCCAAGTCGGGCAAGCTTCTTCATGTGCCCGCCCGCGAGGATATCCCCGAGAACATCAAGGAGCAGCTCATCGTCGAGCTCTATTCTAAATAATCATAAATGAGGTCCACATGGCTATATTAGCTTTTCAAAAACCTGACAAGGTACTGATGCTCGAAGCCGACAACCGTTTTGGCAAGTTCGAATTCAAGCCATTGGAACCGGGTTACGGCATAACCATCGGCAACGCTCTGCGGCGCATTCTGCTGTCGTCGCTCGAGGGCTTCGCTATCTCGTCGATACGTATCGACGGGGTGAAGCATGAGTTTGACACCGTCCCCGGGGTGAAGGAAGATGTGACCAACATCATCCTCAACCTCAAGAAGGTAGATCTCAAGCAGAAGGTTGACGACACTGATTTCGAGAAGGTGACAGTGAAGGTTTCGGGCACAGACGTGTTCAAGGCCGGCGACATCAACAAGGTGTTGAGCGGCTTTGAGGTGCTGAATCCCGAGCTGGTGATCTGTCATCTCGATCCGGAGGCTTCGTTTGCGATCGATCTGACGATCAACAAGGGTCGCGGATGGGTGCCTGCCGACGAAAACGAGGTGCCTGCCGACGATGTCAATGTCATAGCCATCGACTCGATCTACACTCCTATCAAGAACGTCAAATATACTGTCGATAATTTCCGTGTCGATCAGAAGACCGACTACGACAAGCTCACTCTGGAGATCACGACCAACGGCTCCATTCTCCCGAAGGATGCCCTGAAGGAGGCTGCCAAGATACTGATCTATCATTTCATGCTCTTCTCCGACGAGAAGATCACCCTGGAGGCCGCCGAGGCCGAGGGCAACGAGGAGTTTGACGAAGAGGTGCTCCACATGCGTCAGCTTCTGAAGTCGAAGCTTGTCGATATGGATCTTTCGGTGCGCGCGCTCAACTGTCTGAAGAGCGCCGAGGTGGAAACTCTCGGAGAGCTGGTGCAGTACAACAAGACCGACCTGCTGAAGTTCCGCAACTTCGGCAAGAAGTCGCTGACCGAGCTTGACGATCTGCTGGCAAGCCTCAACCTGTCGTTTGGTATGGACATTTCAAAGTACAAATTAGATAAAGAGTAATAACGATGAGACACAATAAGAATTTCAATCATCTCGGACGCAAGAAGGCTCATCGCGACGCCCTTCTTGCCAACATGACCATCTCGCTCATCATGCACAAGCGCATCTTCACTACTCTGGCCAAGGCCAAGGCGCTGCGCATGTATGCCGAGCCTCTGATCAACCGCGCGAAGGAGGATTCGATGAACAATCGTCGCCTCGTGTTCGCCTACCTCCAGAACAAGGAGGCTGTCACTGAGCTTTTCCGTGAGATTTCGACCAAGATCGCTGAGCGCAACGGCGGCTATACCCGCATTCTGAAGACAGGCAATCGTCTTGGTGACAATGCCAAGATGTGCATGATCGAGCTCGTTGACTACAATGAGAACCTGCTCAAGGAGAAGGAGGCCAAGAAGGAGGGTCGCACACGTCGTTCGCGTCGTGGCGGACAGAAGGCTGCTGCCGCCGTCGAGGCTCCTGCAGCTGTCGAGGCTGAAAAGGAACTTCCCGCAGCTGAGCCTGAGAAGGAGGCCTGATAGCCCTATCTCGGCACTTCGATGTGCGTCTCCGACGCCACCGGGAGTGCCAAAGCAATACAATACTGACGCTGATCCTACGCATGGGTCGGCGTCAGTCGTTTTTTTGATGCTTGCAAAGAGGGGAGCAACGTTTTTTTTGAAAAATTCAGTAATGGCCGGATGGTAATTAGGCGGTGTTTTATTAACTTTGCGAAATGAAAAGGCGCCGGGCGGCTGTGGGCCGGCGTGGCGCGTGAAGTTCAAGCATAGTAATCAAAAACAGATATAACCAACTATTAAAGCAACACCAAGTTATGAAAATCGAAAAGATCATCGGTCGTGAGGTGCTCGACTCGCGCGGCAACCCCACCGTGGAAGTAGACGTAATCCTTGAGTCGGGTGCGCGCGGACGTGCATCTGTTCCTTCGGGAGCATCCACCGGCGTCAACGAGGCTCTTGAGCTTCGCGACGGTGACAAGAGCCGCTATATGGGCAAGGGCGTTCAGAAGGCTGTGGCCAATGTCAACGGCCCGATCGCCGAGGCTCTCAAGGGCATGTCGGCTCTCGATCAGATCAAGATCGACGAGGCTATGATAGCTCTCGACGGCACTGAAACCAAGAGCAATCTCGGTGCAAACGCCATCCTGGGCGTTTCGCTCGCTGTGGCCAAGGCTGCCGCCGACTATCTGGATCTGCCTCTCTACAAGTATATCGGCGGAGCGAACTCTTACGTTCTTCCCGTGCCGATGATGAACATCATCAACGGTGGCGCTCACTCTGACGCTCCTATCGCTTTCCAGGAGTTCATGATCCGTCCGATCGGCGCATGCTGCTTCAAGGAGGGTATCCGCATGGGCACTGAGGTGTTCCACAACCTGAAGAAGGTGCTTCACGAGCGCAATCTGTCGACAGCTGTCGGCGACGAAGGCGGTTTCGCTCCTGCTCTCGACGGCACTGAGGACGCTCTCAATGTGATCATCAAGGCTATCGAGCTGGCCGGCTACGTTCCGGGCAAGGATGTGACCATCGGTCTGGACTGCGCTTCGTCGGAGTTCTACAAGGATGGCATCTACGACTACACATGGAAGCAGGCCGACGGTCCGAAGTACACTTCGGAGGAACAGGCCAAGTATCTGGAGAAGCTTGTCAACGAGTATCCTATCGATTCGATCGAGGACGGTATGGCCGAGAACGACTGGGAGGGCTGGAAGATCCTCACCGATCTTATCGGCAACCGTTGCCAGCTCGTGGGCGACGACCTGTTCGTGACCAATGTGAAGTATCTCCAGAAGGGTATCGACATGGGCTGCGCCAACTCGATCCTCGTGAAGGTGAACCAGATCGGTTCGCTCACCGAGACTCTCCGTGCCGTAGAGCTGGCTCAGCGCAATGGCTACACCGCTGTGATCTCTCACCGTTCGGGCGAGACAGAGGACGCCACTATAGCTGACATCGCTGTGGCTACCAACGCCGGACAGATCAAGACCGGTTCGGCAAGCCGTTCTGACCGTATGGCCAAGTACAACCAGCTGCTCCGTATCCAGGAGGAGCTTGGTGATGCTGCCCAGTATGGCTACGGCAAGCGCTCGAAGCGTCAGGCGTAAGCCGGAGAGCAGCTGCGGCTGCATAGCATAAAACAGATCCGTCCCGGATGCTCCACTATGTGGGGAGTCCGGGACGGATTGTTTTTTTTGGGGGAGGGGGCGGTGACAGAGTTGTCCGCTCGTGGGGTGGGGTTATTCGTTGAGCCGCACCACTCTGATGCCTTGGATCGAGCGCTGGCGCTGCAGGTATGTGGCGAGTGGCAGGGGGTCGACGATCACCTTGCCGGCGGCCGATGAAGCATGGAGCAGGTGTATTTTGCCGTCGGTGCCTCGTGTGGCGATGCCGATGTGCTGCACGTCGAGTCCGGGTGTTTTGGTCACGATGGCTATTATGTCGCCTTCCAGTATGTCGGCTTTGTCGACGGCTGATGTCTTTATATACGGAAAACGGTGGGATCTGAATCCAATCTCCATTTTTTTCATCGCTTCGAAGCGTGCGGAGTCGGCCAGCGCGGGGTATTTTTCTCTGTTGCGGGTTATGAAGTCGAGTGTCTTGATCTGATATGACGGTGTGGCGACTATGCGCGGTGTGACGTCGGTGAGCGTGCCGCGGTGGGCGTTGTCGATGATCCAGTCGCTAATGTAGTGCAGTCGGGAGGGGTAGCCGTCGAGATGTCCCTGGCGGTAGCGGAGTCGTTCGAGGTTGTATACCATGTCGTGCCATGACGATCGTCCCTCTCCGATTGTTATGGCCATTGCGGCTACGTTTTCGACGAATGTCGTGCAGTCCATGCGCTGCATGTCAATCCGCAGGCATTCTGTGTCGCCTTCGAGTGTGCCGGCGGCGTAGGGTGTGTCGAGGAGCATGCGTCCCAGTGCGGCCATGCGTGCGTTGGGCGTCCGTAGGTCGAGTCGTTCGGCTTGCGAAAGCATCCGTGTGATTGTGGCAGTGTCTGTGGCTTCGTCGGCAAAGCATGCTTCGCCCGGGGCTATGGCTGCCGCTGTCAGTGGCAGAGTGGCCATCGCGGCCATTGTCGCTATGCGCTGAAATATTTTTTTTGGCATGATGTTGTTTTTTCTACTGCGAAGATAGGAATTTTCGGTGAGAAATGCCAAAAAACGATCGGGCAGGATGTCTGTGCGGAGGAGTGTGCGGCTATCGGCCGGGTGTTTTTACATAGGGATATTTTTGGCGTATTGGATCGCGCGGTGATGTGTCATGCTTAAAAAGTATGCTCTACAGCATAATTTTAACATTTGTTGATTTGTCTGAATATCAAGTTAAAACACGTGGTTTGTTGAAAAAGTTGGTTTTGGTGGTGTAATTTTCTTTGCGAAAAATTTGGTGGGGAAGATTTTTGGGTGTAACTTTGCACTCGCTTTCGGGAAGCAACGCTCCTGAGAGTCGCAAAGAGAACATT
>NZ_PUED01000039.1 GCF_003024925.1 Paramuribaculum intestinale | reverse complement strand
CACGGTGAGTGAGATCGCTTATCTGACAGGGTATTCGACCACGGCTCATCTGTCGAGACAGTTCAAGGAGGTGACGGGTATGACTCCGTCGCAGTATGCCGACGCGCTTGCCGCCGGCAAAGCTTCGCGCCTCCCCATATCTGACATTTAGGAGTGATCTTTCTCCCGCGCATAGCCATATACAATACATTGCCGGGGATAGGGCTGGGGGGAGAGGACAGGAATCCGACAACATTTTTGCAGAATGATGCAACGCGGGAGGGGGCGGTGTGATGTAATTTTGCACCATGAAAATCATGTAAATATAATTTTTGCATCATGAACATCACGCATATATTTCAGTCGCTTGGCGCTATAGTGTTTGAGATGGCGCCATACATTCTGCTCGGTTTTCTTTTTGCCGGGCTTCTCAATGAGTTTGTGAAGCCGCGCACTATGGCGCGTCATCTGTCGGGGCGCGGACTGCTTCCGGTGGTCAAGGCTGCCGCATTGGGCGTGCCACTGCCGCTATGTTCGTGCGGTGTGCTCCCGACGGCAGTGTCGCTGCGCCGACGCGGCGCGAGCCGTGCGGCTTCCACTTCGTTTCTTATCGCCACTCCCCAGACCGGTGTCGACTCTATTGCCGCCACTTATTCGCTGCTTGGATTGCCGTTTGCGCTGATACGCCCGATAGCGGCTCTTGTCGGGGCTGTGGCGGGAGGTTGGGCCGTCGACCGTTTCGGCGGCAAGGAGCGTGCGTCCGACGATGCCGCGGAATGCGGTGCCGACCTTTGCGGCGATGAGACCTCGCAGCCGTTGTCGCTTCCGCGGCGTCTGCTCCGAGCAGTGTCATACGGCTTTGTCGATATGGTGGGAAGCGTGGGCGGATGGCTTGTAGTGGGCCTGATAGTGGCTGCTCTGATCACTGTGACCGTGCCCGACAGTTTCTTTGCCGCTTTGAGCGACAACCGTCTGCTGGCCATGCTGGCGGTGGTGGCGGTGGCTGTGCCGATGTATGTGTGCGCCACCGGATCCATACCTATCGCCATGTCGCTGATGATGAAAGGGCTCAGCCCGGGCATAGCTTTTGTGATGCTGATGGCCGGGCCGGCGGCGAATTTCGCTTCGGTGATGATATTGTCGCGCACCAACGGACGCCGTGCCACCATGATCTATATCGCTTCGGTGGTGGTCACCGCCATAGGCTTCGGCCTGCTGATCGACTGTCTGCTGCCGGATTCGTGGTTTGTGCTGCCCGTGTCGGCTTCCGGTGCCTGTCATCAGGCTGAGTCTGCTGGCTGGTTTACGATGGCTTGCGGAGCGTTGCTGATAATGTTGCTGATATATTCACTTGTAGTGCAGCGCCTGATAAAGCGCCGCCATAACCATAAAATAGTCAAGGAAATGAATAAGGATTATCGTATCAAGGGCATGGACTGCCCTCATTGCTCCGCCACGGTGGAGCGCACAATCCGCGGCCTTGAGGGCGTGGAGGAGGTTTCGGTCGATATGGCCAAGGGTGTGGCTCACGTCAGAGGCAATGTCGACGATGCCGCTCTTGCACGCGCGGTGGAGCTTGCAGGCTTCAGCGTGGAGTGAAGACCCGGTCACCAGCCGATTTCGATCGTACGCTGCCCGCGTGTAGTGCCGTCCTGATTATAGTCGGTGACGGTGCATCGCGCGGGCATTTTGTCGCCTTTCAGCTCCCACTCGTATTCGTGGGTGTCGGTTGTTGATTTGTCGGCGGAGAGAAACACCCTCTTGGCCGGCAGATTGACCGATGCCCGTCCGAGCAGTCCGGCATAGTAGGCGTAGTGCATGTTGCCGATGTCGAGGCCGTAGTTGTCGGCAAAGAGCATTATGCAGCCTTTGTTGGTTTTGCTGAGCGCGTTGGAGATGGTGATGGTGTTGGGCGTTTCGTCGCCTTCGTTGCCGTAGGCCACCTTGCCGATGCTCTGCATGTAGTAGGTGAAGTTGGCCACGTTCCAGTCGGCATGTCCGCTTACCTTGATCTGTTCGAGGCGATCCTGGTTGTTGTAGACAAAGTCCCACTCCTTGGTGCCCGACGGGCCTACTTCGGTGCAGTGCGAGACAATCAGATCCTCGTTGATGGTGAAATAGCACTGCGTGGTGGCTCCGCTATGGCTTTTGACGGTCATCGACAGGTCGTAGTGGCCGTGGCCCGATGCGTTGCCTGAAAGATATGTGAATGTGATTTCGTTGCTGTTGTCCGACATGCTGCAGACGCGGGCGGTTTGGTCGACCGTGATGTTGAGATCGCCCACTTTGACTGGTACGCCTGAAGTGAACACTCTCATAGGCACGATCTGTGCCTCTGTTATTTCTTCTTCGACTGTCTCCTTGTCATCGCCGCATGATGTGAGCACGGGCGTGACGGCAAGTGCCGCTACTGCGGCAATAAACATTTTCCTGTACATCTGATGTCGGTTATTTCCCTGTAATGATTGGTTATGATAGTGTAGTAGTGATATTACACGCGGCAAAATTATAAAAAAAACACCGATGCGCCAACATCGCGTGATTTCAATTTCACGAATGCCGGCGCATCGGTGTTGTGCGGAAGTGTCCTGGCCTGAAATCAGGCGAGGCGGTCGAGTACCCGCTGCATTTTGAGCGCGATCTCGGCGTTGCAGAGGTTGCCGATCGATCCGGCGTGGGTGTGGTGTATCTCGCGCGTGGGACGGTATGTGTCTTCCTGCACCTGGTGTCCGATCGTGCGGTATGCTTCGCGGAACGGCGTTCCCGAAAGGGTGAGACGGTTGACGTCCTCTACCGTGAACAGATAGTCGTAGCGCGGATCGTCGAGTATGTCGGCGCGCACGCGTATGTGCTGCAGCATGAAGTCGGCCATCTCAAGGCATGAGCGGAGTTCGGTGGTGGCGGGGAATATGATGTCTTTGAGCAGCTGGAGGTCGCGGTTGTAGCCGAGCGGCAGATTGGCGGTCAGCAGGGCGATTTCGTTGGGTATGGCCTGCAGACGGTTGCATTTTCCGCGCATGATCTCGAACACGTCGGGGTTCTTCTTGTGGGGCATGATGGATGATCCGGTGGTCAGCTCGTCGGGAAATGAAATAAAGCCGAAATTCTGGCACATCCACATGCATACGTCCATTGCCAGATGTCCGAGCGTGGAGGCTATCGAGGCTATGGCCATGGCTGCGGCGCGTTCGGTCTTGCCGCGCGACATCTGTGCGGCCACCACGTTGTAGTGCATGGTTTCGAACCCGAGAAGCCGCGTGGTCATCTCTCTGTCGAGTGGGAATGATGAGCCGTAGCCGGCGGCTGATCCGAGCGGGTTCTGGTTGGCTACGTTGTAGGCGGCCACGAGCATCTGCATGTCGTCGACGAGGCTTTCGGCATAGGCTCCGAACCATAGTCCGAACGATGAGGGCATAGCGACCTGAAGATGTGTGTAGCCGGGCATGAGCTTGTCCTTGTGGAGTTCCGACAGCTCCTGCAGGCGGTCGAAGAGATGCCTGACGCTTTCGGCTGTCAGTTTAAGCTCGCTCCGCATGAAAAGTTTCAGGTCTACGAGCACCTGGTCGTTGCGCGAGCGTCCGGAATGTATCTTTTTGCCGGTATCGCCGAGTCGCGACGTGAGCATGAACTCCACCTGCGAGTGGACATCCTCCACTCCCGGCTCGATGACGAATTCGCCCCGGTCGATCACGGCGAGTATGTCGGTGAGCGCTTCAAGCAGGGTGTCGAGTTCGCCGGCGCTGAGCAGTCCGATGCTCTGGAGCATACGGATGTGTGCCATGGATCCCTCTACGTCGAAGCGCGCCAGGCGCAGATCGAGTTCGCGGTCGCGGCCAACGGTGAACTGTTCTATCATTTCGTCGGGCTCGAAGCCCTTGCTCCAGAGTTTCATTCTTGTAGATGGTTTTTGAGGTTGGAAATAAGCGAGGAGTAGAAGTCAATTGCGTCGGTGATTTCGTGGCGCATGACGTATTCGTCGGCCGTGTGGCTTCGCTCGGAGCGTCCGGGGCCGATCTTCAGCGACGGTATGCCGTGGAGAAGCGACATGTCGCTTGTGGTGGGCGATACGAATGTGGCGGCGCCAAGGTCTGTGGCTGCGGCCACCAGCGGGTGGCCGGGCGATATGACAGATGCCTGTACGCGCGTAGACCGTGGGGCGCACTCGCTGTCGATAAGGTCGGCGAGCATTCGGGCGGTTTCTTCGTTGGAGTAGGCGTCGGTAGTGCGAACGTCGACCACAAACCGGCATTCGTCGGGAATGACATTGTGCTGTCGGCCGGCCTCGATCTGTGTCACAGAGATCTTGATCGGCCCGAGCACATCCGATACGCGTGGAAAACTGTATGTGCGCAGCCGTTCGATGTCGGTCATGGCCCGGTAGATGGCGTTGACGCCCTCGTTGCGGGCTGCATGGCCGCTGACTCCGTGGGCTATGCAGTCGAGCACCACGAGGCCTCGTTCGGCCACTGCGGCCTGAAGCCCAGTGGGTTCGCCTACTATCACCATCGACGGGATCAGCCCTTTTTCGGCCAGATGCGGCAGCAGTGAGCGCATGCCGTGTTCACCCCCGACCTCCTCCTCGGCTGTGACGGCCATGAGAAGGTTGAACGGCAGAGATGAGGGATCGGCCAGATGGAATGCGGCGAGCAGGCTCACCACCGATGCGCCGGCGTCGTTGCTTCCAAGTCCGTAGATGCGTCCGTCGGCCTCTTCGGGCATGTAGGGGTCGCGCGTATAGGCCGGCGATGGCTTGACGGTGTCGTGGTGCGAGTTGAGCATCACTGTAGGAAGCTCCGGACGCAGCGGTGCGGCCAGAGCATAGATATTGTTGTCGATTCTGGCCTGGGTGTGTCCGTTGTCGGCGAGCCACTGCCGGATGATTCCGGCAGTGGCGCTCTCGTCGCGGCTCGTGGATGGAGTGGCGATAAGTTTCTTGAGCAGGGCTATGGCCTCTTCGTCGGGTCGGCTCATAGGGTTATTATGGTTCCCGACGGTTTCAGCAGGTCGGATGCGTGCTTTATGGTGACGGTGCGCACTCCGGCCTCGACAGCCGCTATGGAGCCGTCGATCTTGGGTATCATCCCTTTGCTGACAACCCCTTCCGCGCGCAGCCGCGCATAGCTTTCGGGCGTGATGGAGCTGATGACTGATTTAGGGTCGTCGATGTCGCGCATCACCCCGGGCATCTCGAAGCAGTAGACGAGGTGGGTTTCGGCCACACGTGCGCAGGCTTTGGCCAGACATGAAGCCACTGAGTCGGCGTTGCAGTTGAGCAGCTGTCCTTTGCCGTCCGACATTATGGCGCTGAACACCGGGGTTATGCCCGATTCGAGCAGCCACGAGAGAGTCAGTATGTCGACTCCGTTGGGATCGAGATCGCCCACGAAGCCGAAATCGACTCCGTCGCGCGGCGGACGTCGGGTAGCCTTGACCAGTCCGGCGTCGGCGCCGCATAATCCGGCTGCATTGCAGTCGAGGCTCTGCAGCAGAGCCACGATGCGTTTGTTGACAAGTCCGGAGTAGACCATCGTGACGATGTCGAGCGTGGATGCGTCGGTGACGCGTCGTCCGTCGATCATGGTGGTCGTCAGGCCGAGCGCCTGACTCATGCGTGTGGCTTCCTTGCCGCCTCCGTGCACGAGTATGCGGCGTCCGGGCATCTGGGCGAATCCGGCGGCAAACCTCCGGAGTGCCTCGGGATCGTCGACAACGTTGCCTCCGATCTTTACTATGGTTATATTTTTTAGTGTCACAGCGATTGAAGCATGCGTTTTAATACGGTCTGTGCGGATATCTCACGGTTGGCGGCCTCGGGTATGACGAGGGAGCGTTCTGACTCTATGACGTCGTCGGTGACGATCATGTTGCGGCGCACCGGCAGACAGTGCATGAAAAAGGCATTGTCGGTGAGTGCCATCGAGCGTGTGTCGACAGTCCAGGAGCGGTCGGTGGAGAGTATCTTGCCGTAGTCGGGATCGGCGTATGCCGACCAGTTTTTGGCATAGATGAAGTCGGCTCCGCTGAAGGCTTTCTCGCGGTCGTATTCGATTGTGGCGCCGGCTGTGAATTCGGGTGCGAGTTCATAGCCGCGGGGATGCGTTATGACTACATCGTAGCCGGCGGCGACGGTCCACTGCGCGAAGGAGTTGGGCACGGCCTGCGGGAGCGCTCTGGGATGCGGCGCCCATGTGAGCACCACTTTGGGGCGCGGCTTGGTCTTGTGCTCTTCGATGGTGATGACGTCGGCAAACGCCTGCAGCGGATGGCCTGTGGCGGCTTCCATGCTGAACACCGGACGGCCTGAATAGCGGATGAACTGGTTGATCACCTGCTCCTCATAGTCGGCTTTCTTGTCGGTGAGCGAGGCGAAGGCGCGCACTCCGATGATGTCGGCGTAGCAGCCCATGACGGGTATGGCTTCAAGCAGGTGCTCGGGCTTGTCGCCGTCCATTATCACTCCACGTTCGGTTTCAAGCTTCCATGCGCCCTGGTTGATGTCGAGCACTATGACGTTCATGCCAAGATTGAGCGCCGCCTTCTGTGTCGACAGGCGGGTGCGGAGGCTCGAATTGAAAAACACCATCATGAGGGTGCGGTTGCGGCCGAGCGATGCATCGGCGAAGCGGTCGGCCTTGATGGCTCGGGCCTCGGCGATGGCTTCGGTGAGCGAGCCTATGTCGGCTACGGATGTAAACGTTTTCATAGATATTGTCAGGTGTATTGGTCGGTTACTCGCCGCTGTCGGCGATGAGTGATTTGAATTCGTCAATGAAGCGTCGCGCCTCGTCGATGGGGAGCGACAGCGCCGGGAGCAGACGCACGGTGTGGGCGCCGGCTCCGCCTGTGAAGATATGGCGGTCGAAAAGCAGTCGGCGGCGCAGTCGGGCGGCGTCGCCCTCGATCTCCACGCCGATCATCAGTCCGCGTCCGCGCACATCCTTCAGTCCGGGCATGGCGCGGAGTTCGCCGAGCAGATAGTCGCCGACCTTGGCGGCGTTGTCGATGAGATTTTCTTCCTCTATGACGTCGAGCACGGCCAAAGCTGCTGCGCAGGCCAGATGATTGCCTCCGAAGGTGGTGCCGAGCATCCCTTTGCGTGCCTCGAAACGGGGCGAGATGAGCACTGCGCCCATCGGGAAGCCGTTGGCGATGCCTTTGGCCGCCGTTATCAGGTCGGGCCGTATGCCCGAGGGCTGGTGGGCGAAGAATGATCCGGTGCGTCCGTAGCCGCTCTGTATCTCGTCGAGTATGAGCATCGTGCCTGTCGCCTCTGTGGCTTCGCGGAGCTGTCGCAGGAATTCGGGCGACGGTTCGTGAATGCCCGACACACCCTGTATGCCCTCAATGATCGCTGCGGCATACTCTCCGGTGGCGAGTTCGCGTCGCACAGCCTCGATGTCGCCCAGCGGCACGAAAGTGACGTTGGGGGTGGCGTTGAACGGCGATACGATCTTGGGATTGTCGGTGGCTGCAACTGCGCCCGAGGTGCGTCCGTGGAATGCCTGCGAGAAGGCCAGCAGACGTCGGCGTCCGGTGTGGAACGATGCGAGCTTTATGGCGTTTTCGTTGGCCTCGGCTCCGGAGTTGCAGAGAAACAGCGAGTAGTCGTCGTAGCCCGACACTTCGCCAAGCCGTTCGGCGAGGCGTGTCTGTAGCGAGTTGCCTACAGAGTTGGAGTAGAATCCGAGCCTTACAGCCTGCGAGGCGATGGCCTCAATGTAGCGCGGATGGGCGTGGCCTATGGATATGACGGCGTGGCCTCCGTAGAGATCGAGATACTCCGTGCCGTCGGCTGTGTAGACGTGTGAGCCTTGTCCTCTGACAGGCTCTATGTCGTAGAGTGAATATACGTCGAAAAGTTTCATGCTTGTAATGGATCAGAAGGCTGATGGTTTGAGCCGGAGTCCGGCGGTTTCGTCAAATCCGGCCATGATGTTCATGTTCTGCACGGCCTGTCCGGATGCTCCTTTGAGCAGGTTGTCGATCGCGCAGGTGACGAGCAGGCGTCCCTCTGTGGCCGTGATGCCGATGACGGCTTTGTTGGTGTTGACGGCCTGTTTGAGGTCGACCTCTCCGGGTGCGACGATGGTGAACGGCGCCGTGGCGTAGAAGTCGGTGTAGAGTCGGCGCGCGGCCTCTTCGGTCATGTCGGTGTGGATCCATGTCATGGCATAGATGCCGCGGGCGAAGTTGCCTCTGACAGGCACGAAGTCGATCACGCCGTCCCAACCGTTCTGAAGTCCTTTGAGCGACCGGCATATCTCGGCGAGGTGTTGGTGGTTGAAGGGCTTGTAGACCGACAGATTGTCGCTGCGCCAGCTGAAATGGGTGGTGGAGCCGGGCTTGACTCCTGCACCGGTTGACCCGGTCACGCCGCTGACGCTGATCCGGTCGGGGAGCATTCCTGCTGCTGCGAGCGGGAGCATCGACAGCTGCAGGGCTGTGGCGAAGCATCCCGGATTGGCCACAAGGCGTGCCCCGCTTATGCGTTGGCGCTGCAGTTCGGGCAGTCCGTAGACATATCCGGCCGATTCGTCGCGGAAATCCTGTGCGAGGTCGATGACGCGCAGTGTGTCGGGCAGAGGGTGCTCGGCCCAGAACTGTGTGCTTTTGCCGTGTCCCTGACAGAGAAAGAGCACGTCGACGGCGTTGAGGTCGAAATCGGCCGCAAAACACAGGTCGGTGTCGCCGAGCAGTCCCTCGTGGACGGCGCTGACCGGCTGTCCGGCATGGCTGGTGGAGTGGATAAATCCGATCTCCACCTCCGGGTGGTTGATGAGCAGGCGTGTGAGCTCTCCTGCCGTGTATCCGGCTCCGCCTATGATTCCTGCTTTCATTCGTCCTTGCCGTTGCGGCGCTGCACGTTGTGGTATATCTTCATCTGGTTGCCGAGTATCTTGGTGAATCCCTTGACGTCGTCGGCGCTCCATGCCTTGTTGACCTCTCCGTATTCGCCGAAGTCGGTCTTCATCAGGTCAAACGGCGAGTCGACGCCTACAAGCGTATAGCCGTAGGGGCGCAGACGTATCGTTACGGTGCCGCTGACATTGCGCTGCGACGAGAGAAGCATGGCCTCGATGTCGCGCATCACGGGTTCGAGATACTGGGCTTCGTGGAGGAACATTCCGTACCATGTGCCCACCTGATCCTTCCAGTATTGCTGCCATTTGGTCAGTGTATGCTTCTCAAGCATCTTGTGGGCGGCGATGATCAGCATCGGTCCGGCGGCTTCGAAACCTACGCGGCCCTTGATGCCTATGATCGTGTCGCCGATATGCATGTCGCGTCCGATGGCGTAGCGGGCTCCGAGGCGCTCCACTTCGCGTATGGCTTCGACCTTGTCGGCGAAAGGCTTGCCGTTGACGGCCGAGATCTCGCCCTGCTCGAATGATATGGTTATGTCCTCTTCGCCGCTGGCCTCAAGCTGCGAGGGGTAGGCGTTTTCGGGGAGGGTCTGTTCGGAGTGGAGAGTTTCCTTTCCGCCGATGCTTGTGCCCCAGAGTCCTTTGTTGATGGAGTATTCCATCTTGGTGAAGTCGGCTACATATCCGTGATCGCGCAGATAGTTGATCTCATATTCGCGGGTGAGGGTCATGTCGCGTGTGGGAGTGATGATCTCGATCTCGGGTGCGAGTATCTGGAACGTGAGGTCGAAGCGCACCTGGTCGTTTCCGGCTCCGGTCGATCCGTGCGCCACGGCGTCGGCTCCGATCTTCTTGGCGTATTCGATTATGGCGATGGCCTGGAATATGCGTTCGGAGCTGACAGAGATGGGGTATGTGCCGTTGCGGAGCACGTTGCCGGCCACCATGTAGCGTATGCTGCGGTCGTAGTAGTCCTTGGTGATGTCGAGCGAGGCGTGCGATGCCGCTCCGAGGCGTTTTGCCTTGTCGGCGATCACCTCGAGCTCTTCGTCGGTGAATCCGCCGGTGTTGGCGATGGCGGTGTGTACTTCATAACCGAGGTCTTCGGTAAGGTATTTGACTGCGAATGATGTGTCGAGGCCTCCCGAGAAAGCCAGCACCACTTTTTTCTTGCTCATAGCTGGTTAGGTGTCAAAAATTAAACGATGATATTTATGCGGTCGCCGGTTTCTTGCGTTGCAATGGGCCGATCGGTTGGGATTTTGTAGAGTTGTCGGCAGCGCTGCTTTACTTCAGATGCAGTATCTTGCCGATCTTGTTGCGCAGCAGCATCATGTAGGGGGTGGCTTTCGACGGTTGTTCGGCCATGGGCTGTGCAGGGTCGAAAAGCATTCCGGTGCAGAGGCAGCGTTTGCGGTCGTTGCGCTGGAGCACATCGTAGTTCACACATCCTTTGCATCCTTCCCAGAATTCGGCGTCGTCGGTGAGTTCGGAAAATGTCACGGGCATGTATCCCATGCGGGAGTTGAGTTTCATGACCGGAAGCGATGTGGTGATGCTGAAAATCTTGGCGTAGGGGAATCTCTGTCGTGCGAGTTCGAATGTCTTCTCTTTGATGCGTTTTGCCAGTCCGAGGTGGCGGTAGTCGGGGTCGACGATCAGTCCGGAGGTGGCCACGAAGTCGCCGTGTCCCCAGCATTCGATGTAGCTGAAGCCCACGAGCTTGTCGCCGTCGAGCGCTACGACGGCTTTTCCTCCGGTGATTTTGGCCGAGATGTACTCTGGCGACCGGCGAGCGATGCCTGTGCCTCGCTGCAGGGCTGATTCATAGATGAGAGTGCAGATGCGTTCCGAGTGGATGGTGTGGTCGGAAGTCGCAAATGCCACCGTAATGTCGTTTATATCCATTAGTTGATATGTTGTGTTCGGTCAGATAGAATCCTTTGACGGTGCAAAGTTAAATAAAAATACTGAATAAAATACAGAAATCAGGAAAAACTTATAGTTTCACAAAATTTAGAGAGTGTGTTCTTTTTAGAATTCGGCGTAGGCGGTGAATTTTGAATCCGCTGACCCTGAATTTTAAGGAATACGATCTTATGTATGTCGGATGCGGGGAGGGGTGAAAAAGAAAAGAAGCCGTCGGCACATTGCTGACAGCTTCTTGTCGGGGTGAGAAGATTCGAACTTCCGACCACACGCCCCCCAGACGCGTACTCTAACCTGGCTGAGCTACACCCCGGTGCTTTTATTAAAAGCGCTGCAAAGTTAAGCCCTTTTTATTTGATGTGCAATAGTAGTCGAGTGTTTTTCACAAATTTTCACATAGTCGTGGCGGTGAAATGTATTGGGGTGTAGTGTCTGCTGTATAGTGTACGGCGTTTCAACTGTTTGATATTCAATGTGCTTGGTTGGAATTGCGTCGCTGTGTCGTGTCAGAGCGGTATTGCTGTGCCGCTCTTGAGGGTTTCCATTACGAAGGTGCTCTCGATGGCCGATATGTTGTCGATGGTGCCGAGTATGTTGAGCACGAAGTCGCGGTAGTAGTCCATATCGGGTGCCATAATTTTGAGCAGATAGTCAAATTTGCCCGACACATTATAGCATTCCGTCACTTCGGCTATGTCCATGATGCGGCTGACAAAGGTGTCGGCTTTCTCACGGCACAGTTCGCGCAGCTTCACATTGCATATCACGACAAATCCGCGTCGAAGCCGGTCGGGGTTGAGTATCGCCACATAGCCTTTTATGTAGCCTTCCTGTTCGAGTCGGCGCACGCGTTCGTAGACCGGTGTGGCCGATCGAGCTACTCTGGCCGCAAGTTCCTTGGTGGTGAGTCGTCCGTCGGTCTGGAGTATGCGAAGTATGCTGATGTCGGTGGCGTCGAGCCGGTCAACAGATATTTTATCCATAGGAGCGTGTAAAAGATTGGTTGAAACGGTCAGAAATTCTGTCTTTGTGGCAAATTTAGTGATATAATCTATAGTTTGAAATTTTATTGGATGAAATATCTTTGGTTTGCTAACTTTGCGGTGTGAATCTTAAAACCCAACAATAGTCATGCGATTCGAAACAATCCAGCTGCATGCGGGACAAGAAGCTCCCGATGCCTCAACCGGTGCCAGAGCGGTGCCTATCTATCAGACTACAAGCTATGTGTTCGATGACTGCCGTCAGGCTGCAGGCCGTTTTGATCTCTCGGAGCCGGGCAATATCTACAGTCGTCTGACCAATCCTACTACCGACGTGCTGGAGCAGCGCGTGGCAGCGCTCGAAGGCGGGGTGGCAGCGCTCGCTGTGGCTTCAGGCGCGGCTGCGGTCACGTATGCTTTTCTCAACATAGCGACGGCCGGCGATCATATCGTGGCGGCCAACAATATTTATGGCGGCACCTACAATCTGCTGCATAACACACTGACGTCATACGGTATCTCCACGACATTTGTGGATCCGTCCGATCCTGAGAATGTCGAGCAGGCAATACGACCCAATACTAAGGCTGTGTTTATCGAGACGCTGGGCAATCCCAACTCGTCGCCGGTCGACATACGGGCAATAGCCGATATGGCTCATGCCCACGGTTTGCCGCTGCTGATAGACAATACGTTCGGCACGCCTTATATAATACGGCCGATAGAGCACGGTGCTGATGTGGTGATTCATTCGGCGACGAAGTTTCTCGGCGGACACGGCACTTCGCTTGGCGGTGTGATCGTCGATGCCGGACGCTTTGACTGGAAGGCCGACGCCGACAAGTTCCCCACGCTGGCAAAGCCCGATCTGTCGTATCATGGCGCTGTGTTTGCCGATGTGGCCGGCGCGGCTGCGTTCGTCACCCGAATACGTGCTGTGATACTCCGCGATACCGGCGCGGTGCTCTCACCGTTCAATGCTTTTATTATCCTTCAGGGTGTGGAGACGCTGTCGCTGCGCGTGGAGCGTCATGTGGAGAACGCTGTCAAGCTGGCGCGCTGGCTTTCGGAGCATCCCAAAGTGAAACGTGTGAATCATCCCTCACTCCCCGATCATCCCGATCATGAGCTGTATGAGCGCATGTATCCCGATGGTGCAGGCTCGATATTCACGATCGAACTGTGCGGCGGCCGGGACGAGGCATGGCGTTTTATCGACAACCTGAAGATATTCTCGCTTCTGGCCAATGTGGCCGATGTGAAGAGTCTGGTGATACACCCCTCGTCGACGACGCATTCGCAGCTTTCGGAGGATGAGCAGGCTCAACAGAAGATCTATCCGTCGACGGTTCGCCTCAGTGTGGGCACGGAACATGTCGACGATCTGATCGAGGATCTGGCGCAGGCGCTTGAGGCTGTCTGACAGAATCGCGTAAAAGAAATCAAAGGCGCTGTGTCAAAATTTCATTCTTTGACACGGCGTTATTTTATGCTGTGTGGTAAAAGCGAGGTTAGTATTAATGGGCCGGACGAGCCGTCATGACAGCGCTCCTCTGATGATGCGCCGGAGGTCGCAGATGAGCCACAGTGCGATGGCCGATGGTGTGGTTTCGAGCATCATGCGCATGACGTTCGCCCGCAGGGACGGCAGTGCCGGACGTCCGGGGCTGTCGATGCCGGCATGGCGCAGTGTGCGACGGATCCGCAGCCGTTCGGATATCGACAGTCGGCAATGGCCGAGCTGCTTCATGGCTTCGAGTTCGTAGTGGGCTATCCACCGCTGTGCGGCCGGGCGATAGGTCTCCGTCCACGGCCGTGAGGCCATGCGTTCCAATATCTTCTTCCAGCAGTGCATTCTGTGTCGGTCGGCGTCGACACCTCTGCTGCGGCTGACCGATCCCTTGCGGATTATATAGTTGTAGACTCCGTCGGGCGAGTGGGCTATGAGCCGGCAACGCTCGTAGAGTTCGAGGCAGAAGCCGTAATCCTCCATGATCACCCCTTCCTGAAAGCGAAGGTCGCCGATGGTTTTCCGAAGCACGATAAACGTACATGGTGAATGCTCGATGGTGTGGCGCAGGGCATATTCCGCGCCGCTCACTGCGCTGTGGGGCTTTCCGCTGATGTTGCTGAGCCGGCGTTTGCCGTCAATGATGTCGTAGATGCCGAATGTCAGCAGGTCGAGTCGTTCGGCCTCCATGCGGTTTATGAGCGGAATGATGCGGTCGGGTTCGAGCGTGTCGTCGGAGTCGACCATCATCGTGTATCTGCCGCGTGAGGCCTCTATGCCTGTATTGCGGGCGTGCGAGGCTCCCCCGTTGTGTGTATGTATGGCGGTGATGCGTCGGTCGGATGCCGCGATGTCGTCGCATATTGCCGGCGAACTGTCGGTAGAGCCGTCGTCGACGATGATTATTTCCGATTCGTCGGGTAGTTGCGGCAGAATGCTGTCGACACACCGCCGCAGGTATATTCCGGTGTTGTAGACCGGTATGATGACGCTTATTATAGGAGTCATGGCCGGTAGTGGTGTTTTATTCTGGCGGCGAATCTTCGGAATGGCTTGAAGCAGGCTGTCATTATGGCGGCGAGAATGATGGCTGTGGCTGCGGCTGTTGCAGCGGCGGCCATGGCAAACCCAGCTGCCGAGAGTGAAGCGATTTCTGTCAGTCGTAGCCCGGCGGATGTGTGGGTGAGGGCTGTGCCTACGGCGGCGGCCGTTATGGCGCCTGCGGCAAGATGCGACAGGTAGAGTCTGACGTAGGTGGCTCCGAATCCGGGCATGCGGCGGCTGATGAGGTAGTATGGTTTCCAGATGACTATGACGGCCGTCTGGGTGATGACTATGCCGGTAAGGATGCCGTCGAGTCCATAGTGTGAGCCGAGCAGGGCCGACAGCGTAAGACTTGCGACGGTTTCGGCCACCGGGGCGCCTGTGTCGGCGAATAGTCCGAAGGCGTAGCGGAATGAATCGGTGGCGAATCTCGTGAGACCGATGAACATGATGGCGCACATCAGCGCCAGAGTAGTCTGTGGCAGCAGGTAGGCCGGGCCGATCCACAGGCTCACAAACGGGTGGGCAAGAAAATAAATTGCAGTCACGAGCGTAGCGGAGATGTAGAACCGTGCTGAAAACAGTTCGGCGTATACGCTGCGTATCTTTGACCGGTCGCCCTCGGTGACAAGGTTGCCTATGCCCGGCGTCACTGGGTCGAAGAGCGCGGCCATCATCCGCTCGCCTCCACGGATGATTATGTAGTAGTTGATATAAGCTGTCACTGCGGCAAGCGATCCGAAGGCATAGATGACAAGCGGTGTGCCGTGCTCGAGTGCGAATCCGGCTATTTTGTGGAAAAACACCTGTTTGACTTTCTGTTCGATCTCCGGAAACCGTTGCCGCAGTGTGCTGAAACTTTCGGAGGATGGCTTGACGTGGGGGAATGTGCGGCGCACTGCAAGATCGACGGCCCATGCTCCGACAGCCGCAAACACCCCTTCGAGTATCAGCCACCAGATGTATCCGTCGGTGAGGCGGCTGACGGCCCACATCTGCGTGATTGTCTTGGCTATCATGGCGCTGCGATAGCTCAGGCATATGCGGTAATCTTTCTGGTCGGCGGTAAGCAGCACCTGGCGGTAGTTGACGAAATAACTTAGCAGCGCGCTCCAGAGCATCACTCCGAACGATGCGTAGGCATACCATAGCGGAAGTGTGATGTCGGAGAATATCACCGGAAAGAATCCCATGAGCACAATCGCTCCGCACCCTACGGCAAGGGCTATGCGTCGGTATATCCGGCCCTGGAGCGACATGATGGCGGAAATTTGCCGGTAGTCGCCGTCGGCAAGCGGCCTGTAGAGTGAGAATCCTATGGCGGCCCCTATGCCGAGTTCGGCGAGATTGAGGGTCTGCAGCAGGTTGGCGGCCGTGGAGTTCAGTCCGAGAATGTCTTCGCCGAGGTGTGTCAGAAACACTTTGCGCGAGAAAAATTCGAGACCGAGCATGACGAGGAAGTATGTCATGGCTACGGCGCTGTTGCGCACACTGTTGCGAGTGCGCGACCGGGAGGGTGCTGTGCTGTATGGCTGTCGTGTGGTGTTCATCTGCCTCCGGCGAGTCGTCTGATGAGTTCGAGCGTCTTGACGGCCGGTGCAAGGCTTCGGTGGGCGGCACAGAAAGCCATTGCGCGCTGATGTGGCGGCAGTCCGTCGGTGATGTCGAGCCACCGGTATGGTATGTCTGGCCAGAGTGCGCGGGCCTTCCGTCGGCGTTCCTCCGATCCGTAGTATAGAGCCAGTGCTCTTGCGCGGCGCTTCAGCGCGGCTGTCATGTCGCGGCATGGGGTTGCGGCGAAATGTTCGTCGAGCATTTCGGTCACAGCAAGCATGTCGGATATTGATTTGTCGCTAAAACGGCCGGTGTATGACTGCGGATTGCTGACGTAGTGGTAGAGCGGTCGTGGCAGGTAGGCGGTCTTTTTCGCGTGGTAAGCCGCACGGGTAGTTATCCACGCGTCCTCCCACATGTCGATCCCCTCGATCCAAAGCGGTCCGATGCTGTCGAAGAGATGGCGTGCGATGAGCTTGTTCCACAGGCCGGCGTGGACTTTTCCGCGGAGCATGTCGGATGTGAGCGAACGGCTGTCGCGCATTCCGGTGTGTCGCACTCTGCTGTCGCCTCGTTCCACGATATAGTCGCACACCACCATGTCGGCTCCGGTCGTGCAGGCCGTGTGGAGCATCGTTTCGTAGGCGTCGTTGTCTACATAGTCGTCGGCATCACAGAATATGATGTATCGGCCTGAGGCGGCTGAGAGTCCTGTAAGGCGTGCTGCTGCCGAGCCTCGGTTGTTGCTGTGGGTCAGTGTTATGGCCGATGGCGCGTCGGCTCTTTTCTCGGACAAAATGCTGTGGAGCAGCGCTGCGGATCCGTCGGTTGAGCCATCGTCGACCCACACCGTTTCCAGCCTCCGGCCGAGCGACTGGCCAAACAGGGAGCGTGCTGCGCGTTCGATATGACGCACGGCATTGTAATACGGTATTATGAC
>NZ_PUED01000038.1 GCF_003024925.1 Paramuribaculum intestinale | reverse complement strand
AGGCTTATCCTGTCCGACATGCCGGCACGCGCCACCTTCTCGCGGCCTATGCCGATCATTCCCTCCGAGAGGTCGACTCCGGTTATCTCCGCGCCGTCGATCCTCCGGGCCATCTGCAGAGCCAGATCACCCGTGCCGGTGGCCACATCGAGTATCCTCGTGCCGCCGTGGCGCGCCACCAGACCGACGGCCTTGCGACGCCACAGCCGGTCGATGCCGAGCGTCATGGCACGGTTCATAAAATCGTAGGAGGGCGCGATGCGGTCAAACATGCGCCTCACCTGCGAAGCCTTGTCGTCGGGCGACGACGCGTCGGGCTTCACATTCTCACATTCGGCTCCCATCCTGTCGTCAGACACCGGAGCCTCAGCGGTCGAGATTGTTCATACAGTCGAGCACGTTCACCTCTATGCGGCGCTCCAGATCGGCCTCTCCGGCCTTGACGAACGGGCGTCCGGTCACATGCTCGTATAGCTCTATATAGCGGGCGCTGACGCTCTCGCAGAACTCATCGGTCATATCGGGCACCTGCTGGCCCTCCTTGCCCATGAAGCCGCGGTCGATCAGCCACTGGCGCACAAACTCCTTAGAGAGCTGACGCTGGGGCTCACCCTTGGCCAGACGCTCCTCGTAGCCCTCGGCATAGAAATAGCGCGAAGAGTCGGGAGTATGGATCTCGTCGATGAGTATCACCTCGTCGCCGAGCTTGCCGAACTCATATTTCGTGTCGACGAGTATCAGCCCCTTCTCGGCGGCCATCTGGGTGCCGCGCTCGAACAGACGGCGCGTATAGCGCTCCATCACCTCGTAGTCCTTCTCGCTCACGAGCCCCTGCGCTATGATCTCTTCGCGCGAGATATTCTCGTCGTGTCCGGCGTCGGCCTTGGTGGTGGGGGTGATTATAGGCTCGGGGAAACGCTCGTTCTCCTTCATGCCGTCGGGAAGCTTCACGCCGCACAGCTCGCGGCATCCGGCCGCATATTCGCGCCATGCGCTGCCCGTCAGATAGCCGCGTATGATCATCTCCACGCGGAAGCCCTCGCAGCGCTTGCCCACGGCCACCATCGGATCAGGCACGGCCAGCAGCCAGTTGGGACATATATCCGACGTAGCCTCAAGAAAGTAGGCTGCGATCTGATTGAGTACCTGTCCCTTGTAGGGAATACCCTTGGGCAGTATCACATCGAATGCCGAGATGCGGTCGGTGGCTATCATGACCAGAAGGTCGTCGGAAAGCGAATACACGTCGCGTACTTTTCCGTGGTACACTCCCGTCTGTCCGGGAAAGTGGAAATCTGTAGTGTTAAGAGTGGTGGCCATATTGGTTGGTTTATATCGGCAGACGGCAACGCACTGGCTCAGACCCGGCGCCTCGAAGCGCACTCATGCCCTGCCGGCTGCATTATTGTACAATATGTTGCGAAATTAAACATTTTTTCCATTTCTGGCAAATTTGCTTTCGCTACCGCTTGCCGCTTACGCGCCCCCGGCGTCAATCCCCGTCGCATACCTGGCATACTTATAGTGCGCCGAAAACGGACGTGTGATAAAACAGACAGGCTCCGCCGCAGTGGCGGAGCCTGTCGCATATTGCAGGGTTATTGATAATCAATAGCCGGGGTTCTGCTCGAGCAGCGGGTCAGCACCGAGAGTGTTGTTGTCAATCGGCCAGAGGAGCTTGTGAGCTTCCTGGGTTGTAAGAACAGGCACCGAGGTCACTACAGCCGAGCCATCGTTTTCCACCATCCATGCGTTGTCCACCGGATTCAGGCCATAACCTATGCAGCCCTGCGGCTGGAACACGAGGTGATCGGTCTGTGCACCGTCCTTGACCAGAGTCAGACGGCGAAGATCCCACCAGCGGTGACCTTCCATGTAGAACTCCTTGTCATACTCCTTAAGTAGAGCGACTTCATTATCAGCAAACGTAGAGGGGATGAAGCCATGAACGGCAGCATCGTATTTCGCACCGTAAGCGCGCTTGCGAACGATGTCGATATTGGTCTTCAGACCGTTTTTGTCGTCAAGATAGTTGCAGCACTCTGCAAGTTTCAGGTGAGCGTCGGCCAGACGGTAGATAGGCACATCCACCTTAAACCGGTAGTAGTTGGAACCGGCGATGATCGACGGGCGGAACTTGATGACGAAGCATCCTGCGAGTTTATAGTCGTGCGGATTAAAGTTATTCAGCATCAAGGTTTTGGTTCCACGATCAGCATCTGTAAGATGGTACTGGGGATAGAAAGCATCACCACGGCTGTCGGCTTCATCGAAGTGATAGTAAAACGCATTCTTATACAGATAACGCATTACGCCGAAGTTGGCCTTGTCCCACACCTTGCTTGTACGCTGCGTCAGCTTGCCATCCTTCTCCTCGCACCAGCGACCGAAACGGTAGGCCTTACCGCTGATCTTGCCCCAGCCGTCGTCGTCCATGGTCGACCAGTAGTTGTTACCGGCCGCACCGGTAGTACGTGCCCACAGGAAGTTGGTTTCAGGCGAAGTATAGTAAACGCCGTCCTCTTCCGACGAGTAGCAGACAGAGAAGATCGCCTCCTTATTGTGCGACGAAGTCCAGATGCTGTAGAAATCCGACTGAAGAGCGAATCCATAATTACCGATTACATTTTCGAAGTATCCCTTGGCGGTCTGAATGTCGGATGTTCCACCGGCGGCATGGTCGCCTGTAGCCACCTTGGCGCTCCAGAGATAAACCTCGCCTGCAAGCATTTCAGATGCAGCTTTGCTCCAGTAATAGTCCTTTTTATTGGATTTGAACACATAGTTTGACTCATTGAAGAGCTCAATCGACTTCTTCACGTCATCCTTGATGAAGTTGAGAGTTTCCTCGGCTGTAGCACGCGCCATGTAAAGCTTCTCGGGATCATATTCGCCCAGAAGCACGTCGGGCACAGTGCGCAGAGGCACACCGCCATACATCTTGTACATCTGGAAGTAGCAGTAGGCACGCTGACCATAAGCCATAGCCATGAGTCCCTTGCGGGTATCTTCATCAAGAATCTCCACGCCCTCGTTCTCACAGCGATAGAGCACTTCGTTGTAGTTGGCGATCATACCGTGCCATCCGCCGAAATTGGAGAACTGGGGATGCGACACATCGACCACCTGCTGGATAACGTCGGCATCGGCTGTACCCGAACCGTCGATAGTCGACAGCGTGAAGATACCCGAGCGAAGTTCACCGGCAGAGAACATTACCTGATAGGTAAAACCACGGAACTGATTGGCAAGCGCTATCTGGTTGCCTTCGAACTCTGTCTTCGTTTTCCAGAAAGTCTCAGGCACATACCAGTCCTGGGGCTTCATATCCAACTCGTTAGCGCACGACATGTACACCATACCCGTGCCGGCAACGATGGATCCGAGAAGTATTTTGCTGATTATATTTTTCATTGTTTTGATTCTGTTGATGGTTTAGAAAGATACGTTCACGCCGAACACAACGGTGCGGGGAAGGTTGTACGTACCGCCGTTACCTGCAGTATTACCGTCCCAGTAAGTGGTGTTGTCAGGCAGAGGTATTGTGCAGCTCTTGAGATAACCGAGGTTCTGTCCGGTAACGCTCAGAGTCAGGCCCTGGCTGGCGAACTTCTTGCAGATGCTTGCGGGAAGCTGGTAACTGAGCGAGAGCTCGCGGCAAGCGAGATAAGCGCCGTTCTGACACATCATCTCGTTGGGACGGATATAGTTGTCGGTACCATACTGCGCAGCCCATGCCACACGGGGATACTTGGCGTTGGGGTTGTCGACAGTCCATGTATCGCGGATCTCCTTGGGGAACGCCATTGCTCCCTGTCCTTCACCGAGCCAGAATGCCATATTCGAGTCATATACCTGGAATCCCCAGCCCATATCGAAACGGGCGTAGAGGCTCAGACCCTTCCACGACAGTGTGGTGTTGAAACCACCGCTCCAGCGAGCGTCGCGGTGACCGATGACCTTACGGTCCTTTGACTCGATCTTGTTGTCGCCGTTGCGGTCCTCATAGATAAGGTCGCCGGGCATCAGACGAACCATATTGGAAGCCAAGTAACCAAGAGCTACCAGACGCTGACGGCCCGATTCGTTGGCGTAAACCACAGCACCGTTAGAGGGAGCTATGTCGATATAGTCGCCGAGGGCGTCGATGTCGGCCTGAGTGCGAGCCATCTTCACTACACCGTAGCCCACCTGCTTGTAGGGATTCTGACCCTCCTGATAGCCGCCGATCCATGTGGTTTCCTCACCGTTGCCGGTCCACACTTCCACGCCACCCTGACGGTTGTTGGCCAGGCCGTTCTCGGGAAGTTTCACGATTTTGTTGTCATTGAGAGTGAGGTTGGCACCGAGAGTCCACTGGAAGTCCTTCAGGCGGAGAAGAGTGGCGTTAACGTCGATCTCAAGACCCTGATTGCGATACTTACCGTTGTTGTATGTAACGGAAGAGAAGCCGGTTGTCGGAGGAAGCGACAAAGGAGCATACTTGTCAGAGGTCGTGCGGTTGTAGTACACAAGCGAGAGGTTGAAGCGGTTCTGGAGGAAACCTAAGTCAAGACCCACCTCACCTGTTGTCGCAGTTTCCCAGCTCAGGTTGGGATTGGGAAGTGCAGAGATGCGGTAACCTTTTTCACCATCATACTGGTAGGCGCCATATGAACCACGGAGAGTGTAATAGCCGAGGCGATCACGGTTGATGATAGCGTTGCTGCCATACGATCCGCGCAATTTGGCATAATTGACAAAACCCAGTCCGGGAGTGTTTTTCCAGAAGTCCTCCGACGAAACAACCCAGCCGGCGCTCACACCGGGGAAGAAGCCCCAACGCTTGTTGAGCAGACGAGAGTATCCGTCCTCACGGAATGTGAAAGCAAGCAGATATTTGCCCATATAGTCATAGCCCACACGTCCGAAGTACGACATCAGAGCCTCTTCAGCGTGATTTGACGACATGTCGCGACTCTCCTGAGTCGTATTGCCAAGCACAGGGAAGGGAGCCGGGCCGTCATAACCGCTGGCGCTGAAATCAAGATATTTGCGCTTGTAGAACTCCATACCGGCCATCGCCTCTACATTATGCTTTTCAGCAAAGGTGCGGTTGAAGTTGGCAACGAGATTGTAGGTCTGGTCGAAGTAGCGAAGGAAGGAAGCACTGGTGCTGTAGTTGCTTGATACGCCGACAGAACCCTCAGGATTGTCTGCACCAGTGTTATTTGTCACATAGGCATGGTTCAGAGCCTGTGTATACTGTTCGTTGTAGTACCATGCCATGGTGCCCTTAAGTGTCAGGCCGTCGATGATCTTGGCAGTGAGGCTCTGGGTCATAGAGAACTTGTCGCTCTGGTAGTCGCGGTCAAATTTGCCCTTGTTGACATTGACGTTCATAGTCGGGTTGCCGGTACCGAACAGTTCATTACCCTCCTCGTCGCGGTAGCGAACGAACTTGTAGCCGAAGCCACGGTTCATGAAGTATACTGTGCTGAGCTGCGGATTGTCATTGAGCCAGTTGGCGCGGGTGTAGTTGAACACCGAATTTGCGGTCAGCCAATCGTTGAGCTTGTAGCTTCCGGTAAACGCGAAGTTATAGCGCTTGTAGTAGGTCGTCTTTACAACACCCTGCGCGTCGTAATATCCGAGAGAAGCATAATAGCTACCCTTATCGTTACCGCCAGAGAAGCTTACATTGTAATCCTGGGTAACAGTCGGTTTGCGCAGGTTGATGTCAAGTATATCCTGGTTCCAGTAAAGGATGGTGTTGTCGCTGACTGGGTCAAGCATCTCCTTCCATCCGCCGAGGCCGAGCAGATATTCGGTCTGCTCGTTCTTCTGAAGGATATTGTAGTTCATGTTGTTTGACCATTCCTGACGACCGATACCGCCGGGCTGGTTGTTGCTGAACAGCATGGAATTCCACGAACCGGCATAGTTGCCTCCGGGGAGCATCCACTCGGTGTTGGTACATGCTGTGCGGTAGTAGTAGAGGTAATCCTCATCTGTACAAGCCTCATAGCCGTTGTTGTAGTAACCGAGACCCACCTTGGCGCTCAATGTCACACGACCTGTGCCGCTCTTGCCGGCCTTGGTAGTGATAAGGATAACACCGTTGCCTGCACGTGCACCGTAGAGAGCCGTAGCGCCGGCATCCTTAAGAATTTCCATTGACTCGATATCATTGGGATTGATATCGCTCATGCTGTCGCGGATATTGCCGTCGACTATCACGAGAGGAGCGTTAGAACCACCGTCGTAGTTCGTACCGCCACGCACTGTGATCGAGGGAGTAGCCGCGGGATCACCGCTGGTCACAGCCACCTTCACACCCGAAATAGCTCCCACAAGAGCCTGAGCCGGGTTGGCGTTGGTGCCGACTGTAAGAGTCTTTTCGCTCACCTTGGCGATAGAGTTGGTCACTTTGGCGCGCTTCTGCGATACGCCATAACCCATTACGACCACCTCATCAAGGACATTGGAATCCTCCTTCATGACGATATTCAGAGGAGCACCGTCCCACACTATGGTAACAGGATTATAACCTATATAGTTGGCCACAATCTTCTGGCCGGGCTTAACGCCTGAAAGTGTAAATTCGCCGTCGATGTTGGCGGAAGCTGCTATAGTGGTTCCTTCAACGCGGACTGTTGCACCAACCAGAGGTTCGCCGGTTTCGTCGACAATCGTACCGGTGCATTTACCGTTGGCCTGCTGAGCCTGAGGCAGCGCGCTTTCGCTGGGTGAGGCTACTGCAGCCATGGGAGCGCATACCGCCATAGCAAAAGCCACACACCAATTTTTTAAGCTGGTATTATTCATTTTGCACTGTGTTTTTGATTATTGTTTATGCAGCCGGAGCAGCCGGTACTGTGTAAGTGACGTCAGCATAGTCGCTGTAGCTGTAGTCGCAATTGCCGTTGCCGCGAGTACGGAAGGAGAAGATATACTTGCGTCCGGGGATCAGGCCGTCGGCCACAGTCGATGTCACATTGAGCTTGTCGGTCGAGAATGAGCCGACATTGGATGTGGTTTCTTTGCCATCTTTAACAGTGACAAGCTTCACCACCAGCTCGTATCCGCCAGCGCTGGTCACAGCCTGTTCAGGCCATGTGAGAGTCACCTTGGCACGGATCACCTTGCCCCACGATCCATCCGAGGTCACACCTTCGGTTTTATAGAAAGTGGCGTTAGATGCCGTAACAGAAATCAGAGGAGCAGTGGCAAACTGACGATAATAGAAATCGCCATCAGTCAGACCACTTTTTTCGCCAGCGAGGCTACGCACAGCCACCGTATATACAGTAGCAGGCTGCAGACCACCATAAGTAGCCTTGTATGTGCGGTTGTCATAATCATTGGAAGTCACTTCCTGACCAAGATTCTCACGCGAACCCTGATAAAGCACCACCTGATAGCCCGCACAATTTTCGTTGGGCACAGTCGACCAATAGATCGAAACTGAATTCGATGTCACACGACAAGAGTTGACAGGCACCTGACCCATCTGGACAGGTCCGTCATCACTGCAGCTGACAAACGAGAACGATGTCGCCAGAATTACTCCCAGCACCATCATTGCTTTTCTAAGCTTGTTCATAAACTGATTGGTTAGTTAATAGGAAATTAAGGTAATATTTTGAGAATTATATGTTGAATTCATGGCAAGGCTGTCGTCGGTTTGGTTAAATACCTCATACATCCATACACAAACTTGTGCAAATTTAAGATAAAAGAATCTACCCCCCCCCATAAAATCTATAAATAATGTTAACAACTGCAATTTTAACAAAAACATGACGGATTCACGCCTCACAAATATAATGCTTTTTTGTTAACAAACAACAATCGAATTCACAAAGCAATGACACCTCACAACCCATGGCATAAACCACTGTTTGCCGCCATACTGGCAATATGCGCCGCTGCCGCGCTTCCGTCAAACGCCGACGACAACGCCATAAGACAGAGAGCCGAGCGACACTACAGCGCCGGCGAATGGGTCAACGCGGCGGCGATGTACGGCCTGCTGATTGACGCCCGCCCGCAGAACACCGGATTCTATGCCCGGGCCATAACCTCCGCGGCTATGCGCGACAGCATCCAGCCGAGGATCGAGGCCGAACAGATGATGCTGCTCCGCCGTGCCCTCGCCGCGCGGGTATCCGTCGACTCACTCATAGCTGCGGTGGGACGCGAAAGCATCACTCTCGGACACGCGCAGATCTACGAACGGTTTCTCACCGCCGCGGCAGCCTGCGAGCCATGGATGTCGCGTATCGTCGACGCCGCGCTGCTCCGTTACTATATATTGCGCCGCAATCCCGTGGCTACAGAAAAATACGCACGCGCTATGCTCACCGGACAACCCGACAACAGCATGTGGCTCTCGGCACTGGCCGACGGCCAACTTGGCGAAGGCGATCTGCGCGGAGCCGCACACACCTGGATGGAGATAGCCGCCGACACCACAGCCGCGCCGACACCCCCCGGACGCACTTCACCACAATGGCAAGCCATGGTGGAGGCCGCGCTGACACTCCGCGCCATCGGACTCACCGACAGCGCGGCCACAATCATGCACCGCGCCTACGACCTCCACCCCACTCCCTACCTGAAGCGCTTGACCGAAGGCGCAGAGTGAGAGGAGGAGAGATCTGTAACAACCATAATAGCCACTATAATCATGAAAAACAGGAGCATACACCAGCCCTTTTGATAATTCTGATCCTATCCGATAATTCTGACTCTATCCGGTCATTTAATTTTTTTCACCTATCTTTGTTGCAAACCGCCACCCCGGTGCGTATCTCTATCGGAATATGGATTCACGACAGCTCACATCCACATTTATGGCCATGCGGCAGCGGCTGCTCGCCATCGCCCGACAGCTGCTCGGCAACGACGATGACGCCGTCGACGCCCTGCAGGATGCCTTCGTAGGCCTGTGGACACGCGCCGACAGCCTCAGCGATGAACGCCACGCACGCGGAGCGACGGTAATATCAGTGCGCAATGCAAGCATCGACCTGCTGCGGCGCCGGGTCGTCAGACGCGGAGATGAAACCGGCGTCATCCCCGAACCGGCCGATGACACAGCGGATTGCTACGGCGAAAGCCATGCCGAACGATTGTTTGGCGAAGTCAGCCGGCTGATGGATGCCCACCTGAGCGAGCGCGACAGAGAGATACTGCGTCTGCGCGACGCCGGCGAGTGGCCGATGGAGGAGATAGCCGCGCGGTTCGGCCTCACCGAGGCACACGTGCGCACCATCGTCAGCCGCGCCCGACGCACCATCAGAGACCGCTACCTCGAGCTTCAACGGATCCACACCGACAACCACAAACACAACCCGCAAACGCTATGACGGATCAAGACACGCACACCACCATCGACCGGCTGACCGAACGATATTTCGCCGGGCTCACCTCACTCGAAGAGGAGCGGACACTGCGATGCCTGCTCGCCCGAGACGGAAGCATCGAGCACAGCCCCCAACGCGCCACCATGGCCTACACCGCCATGATGCGGCGCCAGAGCAGCCGACCGCACACCGCTCTGCGCCGGGCCATGAGCATAGCCGCCGCAACAGCCACAGCCGTCGGACTGACATACGCAGCACTGACATTCGGCGCGGCCGACAGCGAGTGCTACGCCATGATCGACAACCGCATGATCGACGACCGGGCCGCCGTGACAGCCATGGTGGAGGCCACACTCGGAGAGGTGGCGGCCGCACGCGACGACATGCAGGCCTCCGTGGCCAGCCAGTTGAACGAAATAAACCTGCAGCTATGAAACCAAGACTGATATTGCTGGCCGTATTCATGGCCATAGCCTTCATGGCTTTGGGAGCCGACCGAACGAAGTCGGCCGCGATGATCGAACGCCATTCGTCGGCACCGGGAGCCGAAGTGACCGTCATCAAAGGTGGCGACCTGAGCCGCTACGGACTCAGCGAATACCACTCGCTGACACTCCCCTCGGCCACAGCCGCCACAGCCGACGAAATCGCCGCCGCCGTCAGCGCCGACATTGCTTCGGCCACCGACCGCGAGGTCAGCTACCATAACGGACGCATTAAATACGCCTTCCTGACCATGCCGACGGCCGACGACGGACTCAACCGCTATGTAATCTATGTATGCAACCCCGCGAAGAGTGGCCGGCGCAGGGTGGTGCTGATCGACATAAAGGGCAAGGCCACCGCCCGACAGTTACAGAACCTGATCAAAATCACATCAAAATGATACGCTTCACCATAACAATCCTGACCCTCGCGGCCGCGTCCGTCACAGCCACAGCCTCCACTGCCCCCGACACTCTGAAAACGGTAGAGAATCCGACCGAAGTGACAATCGTCACCGGCGGCAGCCGGTCACTGTCGCTGACGGTGAAGAGCGACAGCTCGCGATACGACTTCCTCGCCGAAAATACTCCCGAAAAGAGCGAACCGACGATCGACATCAGCTTTCCGTTCATCGACAACGTCAGGAAACAGCACACTAAAGGACGGCGGACAAAATGGCGCTCGTTTGCCATGCGCGGGATATACGCAGGCGCATCAATGCCCTCCGACGCCGTCCCCGGACTGCGCACCGGATGGGAGCTCGGCATCAGCCAGCTGAGCGGAGTGGAGCTCCTCAGCCCCTCGCGCCGCACATCGCTCACAGCCGGAGTGGGATACTTTTACCGACGCCAGAAAGTCGGCAACGGCAGTCACCTCTCCGACAACGGACATGGACGGATCGCCATAACGCCCGCCCCCGAAGGCACTCACTCCCACAGCTCATCCATAAGCAGCTTCGGCCTGCAACTGCCGGTAATGCTCAAGCAGCAGCTTATCGGCCCAACAGGCATGGCGGTCGGAGTAGTGGGCTTATGGAACACCTACACCACAGCCTCCACCAAGTGGACCGACGCCGACGGCACCACATGCAAGCGCAAGATGAAAGGGCTTCACCAGAGAGCATTCACCGTCGACGCCCTGCTCATATTCAACTTCGGCAGCGAGATCGGATGGTATGCCCGCTACTCTCCAATGCATCTATTCCACCGCTCCACCGGCCCTGAATACTCGCTGTGGTCGACCGGAGTCAACATCGGCTTCTGACCCCCGGCGACAGCCATGCCACTATCTCACATAAGCAACTCGCAGCAAACCACAACACCACACGACAATGAAACGACTGATCATATCACTGGCAGCAGCCATCACAGCCATAGCCGGAATGTCGGCCTCGACCATAGCGCCCGACTCCATCATACAGATCGACAACGCCCGCCGGGTGACCGTCACCGACATCGACGGCACCGTGGCCATAAGCGTCGAATGCCCCGACACCACCCTGACATTCACTCATGCAGCTGCCCGGAGCCACAGTGTGCGCTCCGGCTCCGGACTATTCAGCAACCTCATCAACCGGCAAAGCCGACACTCCGGCAAAGGCTCCGAATGGATATTCGGCTCCGTATCACTGGGCATCACAGGCGCTCCCGGCGCACAGATCGACATCGAGCCGGCCAAATCTTTTGAAATATCGATGCTCTCATTTCCCGGCATCAGATACTACGACGGCTACGGAGCCTTCAGCATCGGCCTCGGCTACACATGGCGCAACTACCGCTCCACCACCGGCCACCGCTTCGTCAAGACAGGCGAAAACTCCATAGGCATAGATCGATTTCCCGAAAGCGTCAGGCCGCGTATGAGCCGCCTGCACACTTTCTCGCTGCAGCTTCCGATGATCTATGAGCACACGTTTCCCTGCCACGTCTACAACACCCGCTTTATGATCGGAGCCGGAATAATCCCCGCCTACAACGCCTACGGCAGCATCAAGACCACATGGACCGATGCCGACGGCCACCGCGGCAAGGATTTCCACCGGGGAGTGGGTATGCGCAAATTTTCGGTCGACTTCATGGCCATGATGCGCGTCAGCTCCGGACTGGGCGTATTTTTCAGATACTCGCCCTGCGACGTTCTCCAGGGATCGTCGCCGCGCTTCAAATCGTGGACAGCCGGAGCCGCACTCCTGCTCTGACAGCCGCCGGCAAGCTCCCCGGCAAGACATCACAATCCCATTATAAAAAGCGATATTACGGTAATGTCGCTTTTTTATCGTAAATTTGCAGCGCAATACTACAGAACACCGATAGATTAACTGATCGAGATGACACAGCAGCGTAAAGTAAGGGTGCGTTTCGCCCCGTCGCCCACCGGCCCCCTCCACATCGGAGGCGTGCGCACGGCTCTCTACAACTATCTCTTCGCCCGCCAGACCGGCGGAGACATGATACTCCGTATCGAAGACACCGACTCCCAGCGGTTTGTCCCCGGAGCCGAAGACTACATCAACGAAGCCCTCGCATGGCTCGGCATCAAGATCGACGAAGGCGTAAGGGAAGGCGGATCGTTCGGCCCCTACAAACAGAGCGAGCGCCGCGACATCTACCGCGAGCACACACGCCGTCTGCTCGACGCCGGCAAGGCCTACATAGCTTTCGACACACCCGCCGAGCTTGAGGCGGCCCGACAGGCCACCCCCAACTTCCAGTACGACGCATCGACCCGCATGAGAATGCGCAACTCCCTGACCATCCCGGCCGACGAGGTGGAGCGCATGATAGCCGACGGCACACCCTACGTGGTGCGTTTCAAGATCGAACCGGGACGCGACGTCACCGTCGACGACCTGCTTCGCGGCAAAGTGACCATCAACTCGTCGGTGCTCGACGACAAAGTGCTATACAAAAGCGCCGATGATCTCCCCACCTATCATCTTGCCAACATCGTCGACGACCACCTCATGGAGGTGACCCACGTGATACGCGGCGAAGAGTGGCTCCCCTCGGCTCCGCTCCACGTGCTGCTCTACGAAGCTTTCGGCTGGCAGGACACCGCCCCGCAGTTTGTCCACCTGCCCCTGCTCCTCAAACCCGACGGCAAAGGCAAGCTCAGCAAACGCGATGGCGACCGCCTCGGCTTCCCGGTGTTCCCTCTCCAGTGGACCGACCCCTCGACCGGCGCCATCTCCACCGGCTACCGCGAGAGCGGATATCTGCCCGAGGCCGTGGTCAACTTCCTGGCGCTGCTCGGATGGAATCCCGGCGACGACCGCGAGATAATGACCATGGAGGAGCTGATCGAATCGTTTGCATTCGACCACTGCTCACGCTCCGGCGCACGCTTCGACTTCGAGAAAGGAAAATGGTTTAACCACAAATATCTGCAGATGATCCCCGACGAGCGTCTCGCAGAGATGTTCAAGCCGGTGATGGAGGCTCACGGCGTCAACCCCGCCGACTTCACCGACGAGTATATAGCCCGCGCCGTAGGGATGGTGAAGAGCCGCGTCAACTTCGTCAGCGAACTGTGGGATCACGCCGGATTTTTCTTCAAGGCTCCCGAAAGCTACGACGAAAAAGCTGTCAGGAAGCGCTGGAGCGAACAGATGCCCGACATCATGCGCGAGCTCACAGGCGTGCTCCGCGGACTCTCCTCATGGCGCAGCGCCGACGCCGAACCGGTTGTGCTTGAATGGATCGCCTCCAAAGGCTACCATCTCGGCAACGTCATGAACGCCTTCCGCCTGACAGTGGTCGGCGAGTGCAAAGGCCCGCACATGTTCGACATCACCGAGCTGCTCGGCCCCGACGCCACCATAGCCCGCATAGAGCGCGGCATCGACAACATCAAATAAGCCACGGCGAGCATATCACCGCAATGAACGCGCTCTACAATATCGCCGTGCGGCTCTACGACCTCGGCATACGCGCGGCAGCCGCGCGCAACGCCAAGGCCGCTCTCCTGCGCGACGGACGCCGCCTGACATTCCCCACCCTGGCCTCGGCTCTCGAGCCGGGGCGCAGGTATGTGTGGATCCACGCTGCGTCGCTCGGTGAGTTCGAGCAAGGACGCCCGCTCATCGAGCGCATACGCCACGAGAGCCCGCATACAGGCATCGTGCTCACGTTTTTCTCGCCATCGGGCTACGAAGTGAGAAAAAACTATCGCGGAGCCGACATCGTATGCTACCTGCCCGCCGACACCCCTCGCCAGGCCCGTCGCTTCGTGGAGACCGTCAGGCCTATGGCCGCCATATTCGTGAAATACGAATTCTGGGGCAACCTGCTCGACGAACTGCAGCGACACGACACACCCGTCTACCTGATATCGGCCATCTTCAGGCCCAGACATATATTTTTCAGACCGTGGGGCGGCACATTCAGACGTATGCTCCGCTGCTTCACACACATCTTCGTGCAGGACGAAACTTCACAGCGCCTGCTCTCCGGCATAGGATGCCGCGAGGTGACCGTAGCCGGCGACACACGCTTTGACCGCGTCACCGACATCCTCAACACCACAGTCGAAATGCCCGAGGTGGAACGCTTTGTAGCTCCCTCAGCTTTCACCCTGATAGCCGGAAGCTCATGGCCGGCCGACGAAGAACACTACATCGGCTGGTTCAACTCCGCCCCGGCATCGACACGCCTCATAATAGCCCCCCACGAATTCGACGCAGCACGCATATCTGCCCTGCGCCGGATGCCCGAAGGGGGCGCAATCACCCTGTCGGAGCTCGAAGCCGGCCAGACTCCCGGCGAAGCACGGTGCCTGATCATCGACTGCTTCGGCAAACTCGCCAGCCTCTACCGCTACGCCGACACCGCCCTGATAGGCGGAGGATTCGGTGCCGGAATCCACAACATCAACGAAGCGGCTGTGTACGGCCTTCCGGTGGTGTTCGGTCCACGACACGAAAAATTCAAGGAAGCCACCGACCTTATTCAGTGTGGCGGAGGATTCTGCTACACCGACCGAACCACACTCGACTCCATACTCGACCGCCTCTCGACCGACACCGACTGCCGCGCCAAGGCCGGACAGGCCGCCGGCGACTACGTTCGCAGCCAGCTCGGAGCCACCGACCGGATATGGAACGCCGCCATCGCGCCGCTGTTGTCTTCCGACACCGACTCCGATCCCAAAAAGCGACACTCCTGACTCAAAAACCGATAAAAATCACCTCCGACAGTCAGTTTATAGCCTCAAAGTTTTATCATTTGGAGAAAAATCGCTTACTTTGCACCGCAAAATAGAATTCATTAATCATAAAATCGAAAAAAATGTCAGAAATCGCATCCCGCGTTAAAGCTATCATCGTCGACAAGCTCGGCGTTGACGAGAACGAAGTGACCGAAACTGCAAACTTCACCCAGGACCTCGGCGCTGACAGCCTTGACACCGTAGAGCTCATCATGGAGTTCGAGAAGGAGTTCGGAATCAACATCCCCGACGATCAGGCACAGACCATCGCCACTGTAGGCGACGCCATCAGCTACATCGAGAAGGCTGAGGAGGGCAAGTAATTACCCACCTCATCCATCACCCTACAGCCCCCGTCAAAAGGGGACTATACGCACGCGGCGCATCTCCTCCCTGTTGACGGTGTGCCGCTTGGGCGTTATAGACGCCCGACCGACGTCCCGCACAGCCAATAAGGCCAGCCAGGACAAACAATCCTAAAGCCAACCAATCCACACAGAGATAGAAAGAATGGAATTAAAGAGAGTTGTAGTGACCGGACTCGGAGCCATCACTCCGCTGGGCAACGACGTAGCCTCCACCTGGGAGGCCGCAGTGGCCGGCAAGAGCGGCGCCGCACCCATCACTCATTTTGACGCTTCGAAATTCAAGACCCAGTTTGCCTGCGAGGTAAAGGGCTTCAACGGCGCCGACCATATCGACCGCAAGAAGCTCCGCCAGCTTGACCTCTACGCGCAGTATGCGCTGGTGGCAGCCCGTCAGGCCGTGTCCGACAGCAACATCCTCGAGGCGCCCAACCTCGACCGCAACCGTATCGGCGTCATCGTGGCCGCCGGTATCGGCGGACTCCACACTTTTGAGGAGGAAGCCGGCTACTACGCCATGAACGAAGCCAACGGCCCCAAATACAACCCCTTCTTCATCCCCAAGATGATCGCCGACATCGCGTCGGGACATGTATCGATGGAGTATGAGTTCCACGGCCCCAACTACGGAGTGGTATCAGCCTGCGCATCATCCAACAACGCCATCATCGACGCGTTCAACCTGATCCGCCTCGGCAAAGCCGACGCCTTCGTCACCGGCGGCGCCGAAGCAGCCATCTATCCCGCAGGAGTTGGCGGCTTCAACTCGATGCACGCCCTCTCCACCCGTAACGATTCGCCCGAGACAGCATCGCGTCCCTTCAGCAAGAGCCGCGACGGATTTGTCATCGGCGAAGGATCGGCAGTGCTTATCCTCGAAGAACTTGAGCACGCCAAGGCACGCGGAGCCAAGATCTACTGCGAGATCGCAGGCGGAGGCATGAGCGCCGACGCATACCACCTGACCGCCACCCATCCCGAAGGACTCGGCGCCAAGCTTTCGATGAAGGCAGCGCTCGAAGACGCCGGCATGACCGTGGACGAGATCGACTACATCAACGTACACGGCACCTCAACCCCCGTGGGCGACAAGAGCGAGGTAAAGGCCATCGTGGACCTTTTCGGCCCGGCAGCCTACAAGCTCAACATCAGCTCCACCAAGTCGATGACAGGCCATCTTCTCGGCGCCACCGGAGCACTCGAGGCTCTCTTCAGCATCAAAGCCGTCGAAGAAAACATCGTACCCCCGACCATCAACCACGAAGAGGGCGACGAAGACGAGGATATCGACTACTCCCTCAACTTCACCTTCAACAAAGCGCAGAAGCGCGAAGTGCGCGCAGCGCTCTCCAACGCTTTCGGCTTCGGAGGCCACAACGCCACAGTAATCGTGAAAAAATACGTGGACTAATATCCGCGCATAAAGCCATAACACAAGCTGAAACAGGCGCCGCATCCCTAAGGATACGGCGCCTGTTCGGCTTTTTTCACATCCAAGACATGACCCAAAGCC
>NZ_PUED01000378.1 GCF_003024925.1 Paramuribaculum intestinale | reverse complement strand
CCTTACGCCTAACCAATACAGGCTTTCGAGCGTTCGCACGGAAGTGGTACCGACTGCCACCACACGGCGGTCGGTGCGTGCCAGCTCCTCTATCAGTCCGATCCCTACGCTTATGAATTCGCTGTGCATCGGATGCCCGCCGATTGTTTCTGATTTTACAGGCTGGAAAGTGCCGGCACCGACATGAAGAGTCAGTTCGCGCAATTCTACCCCACGCTGCCGCAGACTTTCGAACAGCGCCGGAGTGAAATGCAGCCCGGCAGTCGGAGCAGCCACCGATCCTTGTATTCGGGAGTAGACAGTCTGATAGTCCGTCAGATCGCTCTCTTCGGTATCGCGGTTTAGATATGGCGGAATAGGCAATTCACCCGCCGCTTCGATAATCTGGGAGAATGTCACCGAATCATTGTCCCATTCAAAGCCAATGACCGACGAAGCTCCTTCGTGCCGGAGGCGTCGGGCTGTGAGCACGACAGTGCCTTCGCCAGCTACATCGACATTCATGGTGACACTTCCCTCTTTCCATTTCTTGCTGTTGCCGACAAAACAACGCCACGAACATCCTATGCGCGATGCAAACGAGCGCTCGTAATCGGCCGGAGCTACAGGTTCCAGACAAAACACCTCTATACGGGCACCCTGGTCGCCACCACCCTTCCGGAAACGCAATCGGGCGTTTATCACCTTGGTATTGTTCATCACGAGCATATCATCGGACGACAGCAACTGCGCAATGTCGGCAAACACACGTTCCTCAAGACTGCCATCGCCATGACGCACCAGCAGACGGCATGTGTCGCGCACAGCCAACGGATGACGCGCTATAAGCCCGTCGGGGAGAGGATAGTCAAACGCTTCGATTGATATAAGTCGTGGATCAGTCATTTTCAACACAATTTTAGTGCAAAATTAGCAAAAAGCCTGCTAATTACATCATCCACCAGCGCCACCAGCCCAATATACTTGTCTAAAATCATGAAACTTAATTTTTTAGAGTAAAAAAACTCCTGAAAGATTTGGCC
>NZ_PUED01000377.1 GCF_003024925.1 Paramuribaculum intestinale | reverse complement strand
ATCTCACTCACCGTGCGGTCGCCATAGCTCAGCAGTTCCTTCACCCGCTCCACTTTCTGGGCTATATGGTATTTCTCTATCGTGCGCCCTTCGCTCTGGCTGAACATACGGCTTGCGACAGCATACGGCTCACCGGTCTGACGCTCCACACATGCCGACAGGTTGAGCCGGCAGTCGGGCTCTTCGCGCACATGATGCATCACGGCAAGTTTCACACGCTCCACCACCTCTGCGGCGTGGTCGGTCACGATCCTGAACCCCGAGGCCTCCAGAGCCTCCACAAGCCGACGGCGTGCGTCGGGCGATAACTCCGTCTCGGCCACACGCGCCCTTCCAAGCTCCACCTCCTCCACCGTCAGTCCCTGAGCGCGGAGCACACGTTCCACCTCGGCCACACAATGGCGGCACACCATTCCGGCTATGGTAAGTTCCATATATTCCGAGCTATCCACCAGACTATTATCACTACAAACACGATCCATATCATCGTCCGGCCATTGAGCGCATTGTAGACTCGCGGCATACTCCGCCTCATGCCCTGCGCCACAAGCATCAGAGCCACAAGCGGCATCGATGCCACCAGCAGAGCATTGGACTTGAAAGCTCCGGCAAAGTCGGCATGGAGCATGGCGTGGACGGCCCGTTGCGACCCACAGCCCGGACACTGCAGCCCGGTTAGAGTAAGAAACGGACATCGCGGAAAATGCGATTCGGCAGGATCAAAGACAGCATAGACCGCCACAAGAGCGGCAAGGATCACTGCCCCGGCTATCCACCAAAGCAGCCTGCGGCTCATAGCATAGACAGCACCACCTGGAACGGTATAGCTATCAGGCCGCACACTATCGTCACAGCCAGCCATATCGCCGTGTTTTCCGAAGCCTTGCGGGCACCCTCATAGTCGCCGGCATAATATCGGCTCGACACCTTGGTGGAATAGATCAGCGCCACAATGCCGGTGACCACACAACACACCAGCATAGCCACGATGCTCCATGCCAGATAGGTAGGCGGCATAGGAG
>NZ_PUED01000376.1 GCF_003024925.1 Paramuribaculum intestinale | reverse complement strand
GATACACACTGGCAAACCGTACTGAAAATGAGCGTGAAACGCTGGCTGTGGCTGATTATCGTCTCAGTGCTGATGTTTGCCACGACCGGGAGTCTGCTGTGGTATCAGGGCATGAAGATAAACGTAAACATGAATATTCTCCGCGAGCAGAAAGAGAGTCTGGAGAAGCTGAACGCGAAGACATGGGGCGTGCGTTATCACGAGGACAGCAACGGGCGTTTTCTGGTGTTGCCGAAGGGGATGAAAGCCGAAACGAACTGGACGGAGGACAACGGCAAACTGAACGCAGTGAGACTGGTACAGGAGTGACAGAGCATGACGGAGCTGGAAAAACATTTGCTGAACGCATTAGAGCAACTGCAACAGGACTATATGCAGCGGCTGAACGAATGGGAGAGCGCCTTCGTGGAATTGCAGAAGATGTTTTCGCTTACGCAACGGGACAACGCGATGCTGAACGAGCGGGTCATGCAGTTGAGTCAGCAGGTGCAGCACTTGAGCGAGCGGACAGAACGCTTGAGCCAGTTATACAGCGAGAACAGGAGATAAGGGACGAACGGCTGATGCAGGAACGCGAACATGAGTTATCTCTGGAACGGGAGCGGACGCTGGATGGCCCTTCGCTGGGATGGTGACGGAAAGTCCGGTTGAGTCGTAAACAGAATATTTTCCAGAAATGACAGGCTAGTTATTGTGAATATTACCAGTCGTTCTTGCGGTTTATTGATTTTTGTACAGGTTGTTGCTGTTTTTTTTGTAAAGAGGACAGGAATTTTTCTGAAAATGAACTTGCGGGAATGCGCGGGTTATGTAAAAAATATAATTGCGTATCTCCGATATGTTTGTAATACCGATGTGGACACAGCGAATCTGGAAGGGGTCGGAGATGCGCGTTCTCTCATGTGTTAATATTGAGTTCTTACATGTGGTTGCATATTTTTTTTGCATATTTGAAGTCTGCGAATTATATTCTGATATGCAAAAGTCAGGACTAGACATACTATCCATCGATTCAGTCCTTACC
>NZ_PUED01000375.1 GCF_003024925.1 Paramuribaculum intestinale | reverse complement strand
ATAATACACACATCTGCACTAATGCTCAATTCCATAACGATGGTAGCAGTCAATGTTATTCTAAATTATATTTTAATATTTGGAGCATTAGGCTTTCCAGCATTAGGAATTTCCGGAGCAGCCATTGCATCTGTCATTTCCGAAGCTGTCGCAGCAATTTATTTCATTATATATACCCAAAAGAATGCAAGCACGTGCAAATATGGAATCAAATGGCGATTTGCCATAGATTGTAGAGTATTAAAAAAGATACTCTCTGTTTCTGTTTTGATGATGCTGCAAAATGGGTTAGTATTTGGCAGTTGGTTCGTTTTTTTTATCACAATAGAGCATTTCGGGGAAAGGTCACTGGCGATTACTAATGTTGTAAGAAACATTTCGTCCTTCCTTTTTCTTTTCGTACAAGCATCTGCATCTGTTGTCAGTTCATTAGTTGGAAATCTCATAGGAAAAGAGAAAAGCACCCCTTTCCTATATGTATGCAAAAAAGTAATGCTTTCATGTTACATGATTATTTTGCCAATAATAGTGTTGTTCGCTCTTTTCCCTGAATCTATTTTACGGATTTATAGTGACAATACTGCATTGGTGTTTGATGCTATACCTACATTAAAGGTTATGCTCACTTCTTACTTGATAGCTGTACCTACATTCGTGTTTTTTAGCACAGTCTCTGGAGTAGGCCATGCTGCGGCATCTCTATTGATAGCATTCGTGTCTTTATCTATATACATAGCGTATGTGGGAATAATTAGTCATTTTAGTTCAAGTGTTCCACTATTGTGGACATCGGAACATATTTACTTTTTGAGTGTGTTTATACTTTCTATCTATCATATTCATCATTGGTTTACAGGAATTAACAGTCAAGGCAAAAAAATAATCACCAATATTCCTTAGAATCATAGTTTATACCGACATTTGTAATATGTATAAAGAATATTCGCCATGTAGTTTATTAGCTCCTTTCATAGATCGCTATTGGGAATATAAGGGAGAAACAAGAGGTGGAATGAAATTCAACATTCCACCTC
>NZ_PUED01000374.1 GCF_003024925.1 Paramuribaculum intestinale | reverse complement strand
TATCAATACCATACCATTAGACGATTATATAACAGGCTCTGCACAGCCTAAACTATCGCAAGACAATCTGAATAATATACATTTGCCAATTCCCCCGATAGAAGAACAAAGGCGTATCTTAACAATGATAGAATCGTTGATGTCTATTATTTGTGAAATTAGGGAATCTAAACAGCAATTATCTCAGTCTATAGCATTAACGAAATCCAAGATCCTTGACCTCGCGATGCAGGGAAAGCTCGTGCCGCAAGACCCGGCGGACGAGCCTGCCACCGAGATGCTCCGTCGCGTCAATCCAAAGGCAAAGATAATAACGGATAACCCACATTATCCGCAATTGCCGGATAACTGGGTGCTGACCAGAATCAAAGATGTATTTGAAATCAATCCGAAGAACAAGGCTTCGGATAATATTCAAGCAGGCTTTGTTCCGATGGCGTCAATCCATGACGGCTACTCTAACAAATTTCGTTATGATGTAAAACAGTGGGGTGAAATAAAATCAGGATTCACACATTTTGCAGACGGAGATATTGCGGTAGCCAAAATATCACCATGTTTGGAGAATCGAAAATCTATGATTCTACGAGATCTCCCAAATGGGATTGGCGCAGGAACAACAGAACTGCTCATATTCAGAAGCACAATATTGATTCCTGAGTTCTCATTACTATTCTTCAAGTCAGATAACTTCATTAAATGTTGTACGGGAACTTTTAATGGAGTTGTTGGCCAACAAAGAGTTGGAAAATCAATCGTTGAGGATATACATATCCCGATACCACCATTGAACACACAGCGTGCTATTATTGAACGTGTTCAAGGGTGGTTTAATTGTTTGGATAATATTATCGTTAGTCTATTGAAATAGAGAGATTTGATAATAATTCTGAAATTTTGCTTAATTTCTGAGTGATACGCTTCTGTTCATTTATAGGAGGAATGGGTATAATACCTTTACGAGCATCGGTGGTGCTTAATCGAGGCATCTTAACTCCATAACAACATTCAGCAGTATAAGAGAGAAAGAATGGCGAACGTAGCCATGCGCAGAGATATTC
>NZ_PUED01000373.1 GCF_003024925.1 Paramuribaculum intestinale | reverse complement strand
TGCAGATACAATATAGCTCAAAAACTCCTTTTGCCAACTCCCGTAAAGTCTTTTTCCGGGGGGCAATTTATCTGGTCAACCGGGGGGCAAATTCACTGAGTTTTTCCAGTTAATCACCTGTTCCTGACGGCGACAGCGCAGAAGTTCCCCTTTCTCAAGCATCGCCTGGTTGAAGTCGCGCTGCACCTTGTTGGTCGGGTTGCCATACAGGTAGATTCCAAGATACTCATGGCGCTGCATCTTGTTTGTTTTCGGGTTTCGGATTGGTGGATAGTAGTCAAAGTACAACGTGATCTTACCCGATTCAAGAAGACGCTGCCGCAAGGCGACTTTAGTGCATATATCCATACGAATTTTGTTTTTGAATGATTTGTTTCGGCGAAGTTCACTGGTTATCTCCCGGTTATCAAGTTATTAGACTGTTAACCTGCGGATAACCGATAACCTGCCTCATTTCAGCGTTGGAGGACGGAGAATCGCATCGATTTCCGACTTCAATATATAGGTATACTTGCCGACTTTCTTACGGCGCAGACCATGGTACTTCACATAGTTGTGAAGCTGATCATGGGTCAGATTGTACTCAGCCCGCACATTAGAGTATGAAATCCAGTCATCATCTTTCGGCGGTTCGGGCTTCGCTGCAAACACCCGGTCGCAGTGCGTCTTGCTCCAAAGTGTCTTTCCCCGGTGGTAGACCTTCGGAATATTGTGAGCCTTACCCTGAGCAAACACCCATGAATTGCTCACCCCGAACTTTGTGATAATCTCTTTCGTCGTGTAAAACTCCGAGATTGCTTCGCCGTTCTCATCAGATACCGAGGACTTGGCTTTGGACTTCCTGACATAGAGGCTTGTGCTAAGTAGTTCCTCTATGTCTATTCTACTGATACGTGTAACGCGGGAAGTGAGGCGGTATGCTTTCAACTTTCCATGATAAATGAGCTGATAGACCGCATTTCGTTTTACTCCCATAAGGTCAGCGGTCTCTTGAACTGACAGATACGCCCTATGAATTACCGATTCTTCTCTTTGGCGGATGATTGTTTCGATCACCATCGCTTCAGTCT
>NZ_PUED01000372.1 GCF_003024925.1 Paramuribaculum intestinale | reverse complement strand
AGCCTTGACATAAGCGCGTGTCGCCTTACCGTCCAACTCGGTGAACGGTCGGATGGCAAAATTCAGAGGATGCGACTTGCACGCTCCGGGTCTGCCCACAAGAGCCATGAACAGAATCGCGCTCTCATCCCACTTCCCTTTGAGCCGGGCGAAATGGGTGTTGCCGATGCCAAGACCGACAGCCACAAGCATAGCCCCGGCGAGATAATCCACCGGATAGCCGTAGCAGTCGTTGGCCTCACGTACAATCCTCTGCATCTTCATCGGCAACGCTCCTAACGGAAAATCTCCGCCGTTGACGCTAATGCCCATATCCACGGCTTTACCGAGTACAAGCATCGGGTCGATACCTTTTCTGTCAGATACGCTCTTTTCCATACTCATTAAGGACTTTGTTAACAGCCGACGTGCGGTAATATACTTTCGCGCCCACAAGCACGGCTTCAAGATATTTGCTCCTACGCCAGTTTCTAAGGGTGTTGGCGCATACACCAAGCATCCGCATCACCTCCAAACGGGGAATAAGCGGATCTGTGTCCGCCGCCTTCAACGTAGGCAGCAGTTCCTCCTTGGTCTTTGCTACTATATAGTCGGCAAATTCCTTGAGGTCGCACAGGGGGATGGCCAGTGTAAGCCCGGCCACTCCTTCCTGCAAAAGTTCGGATAAACCTGTCATGTTGATTTTATTCGCGTCGTCTGGGTTAAGACATTGACCGCACCGACAACAGTTAAATGCAGTCAAAGGCTGTTCAGCCTGACGCATCGGCAATCGTATTGAGGCGTTGGGGGCGACCGGTCTATTTTCCCCGTTGAGCCTCGTTACCACTATGCGTTTTCAGCGTTACAGCGGTGCAAAGAAAGCACAAATCTCGTGCACTTGCAAATGTATAACACTGATAGATAGTGGGTTAAATTCGTTTTGGTTCGTAACGAAATAAAACGAAGAAATTTGGGCTCAAGCCGAAAGTGCGGTGCATGAATTTTGGGAAAAGTGTTAAATTTGCGTCATGAAAACCAGTGATGCATTTTGGCAGTTTTTACCCGAAGGCTTAAACGAGCTGTTTGAGATGGTCAGGTTT
>NZ_PUED01000371.1 GCF_003024925.1 Paramuribaculum intestinale | reverse complement strand
GCCTTATGAAGGGGGGCCCATTCATTTTTTCGCCTGATTGCTTCGTTTTCCATTACTAAAGCCTCATCTATAAGATTGTTGGCATCGGTAATTGTGCAACTGTCGGGATTGTCTCCGATATTACGTAGACGTTCTTCTTTAAGAGCAATGCTGTCGAGCAACTGTTGCGGCGCAAACCGTGCCACGTCAGTTCGTTCTCTGATTGCGTCCAGAAGAGCAAGAGCCGCACCTGCCGCCAGTAGTTTTGTGTTAGTATCGGCTTGTTGACGCTCAAAAATAGATTTGATATCCTTTTGTATGGAGGTTATTTCTCCTTGCTGTTGTCTGAATCGTTCGTTTGTTTCTCTGGCCAAGTCATTCATGCTTTGATTGACCGCATTGAGACCGGCGTTAAGAATGCCTATGTTTTTATCGAGCCTCGATACTTGCGATTCAATGTAATTATTTTGCGCCTCAATGGATTCGGCAACTGCATTTGACAGGTCATTAAGAGCTTTAGTGTGACGTTTGTCAAGAGTTTGGAGTTCTTGAGCAAATCTTCTGGATTGGTCGTCGATCCTTGCGCCAAGTTGAAGTTGTGAATTTTCAATACGTCGAGACAGATTGTCGTTCACCTGATTGATGCGTGACTGTGTTTCTTGCTGTGCACGTCTTATATTCTCGTTGCTTATCCTTATTGCCGAATTTATAGCATTTCTCTCTGCATTGGCAATATCTGCTGTGAGCTGATTTTTGCATCTGCGTACAGCACGCTCAAGTCCATCATTAAGTTCGTTAAGGGAAGTCCCTTTTATGTCTCTACTCATATTGATTTATTATCTGTTTTTATGTGGTATTCCAATAGCTGTGACATTACCTGCCGTGTCGGCAACTCTATCTTGCTTTCTACTACATGTTGCCATTGTGTTTAGGAATCTGTCAAGTCTGTTTGTTATGGGAATAATTCTTTGATTACTTGAACCTCTTATGCCTTTGTTATCATTGAGGCTATCAATGTATTGTCCATCAATTATTACGTCACACAAACTTAATAAATCCGATGTTTCATTCTTTCCTAATAGCTGCTCATATTTCAGACCAGTGTAAGCAATAAC
>NZ_PUED01000370.1 GCF_003024925.1 Paramuribaculum intestinale | reverse complement strand
ATTACATATGATGCAGGCTCTAATACAAGTTTTATGAAATTCATTATTTGATTAGAACAATTTTTGTTATTCTGATAAATAACAAAAGCCTTATATATGCGCCGCCATTTCGTTGAAAGCTCTATTTGATCTATAAGAGAAACTTGTTCCAACATCAAGGATAATTGAGATCCGGTTACTTCTTCACCCAACAGTTTTGCCAACTGCTCTAATTGTCCTCTTGAAAAACAAGGTGCTATCATATTATTTTAGTTTTTCTTTTGTGATTAATCAATGCGGATTTAATACGACATACATATTCTTTATGGCTTTCATTCGCTGTGATTTTGGGTATATCAATCTTGAAATGATTAGCCCATATATTAGCACTAAATCCGATTATTCGGTAGAGTAGCGAGTTGGGATTATCTTTCAATGTGTCATCAGCAAATTGTAGTGCATATTCAATCCTGTCATCAATATCTGGATAACTTGTCGCTGTCAGCGTTGGATTGATGAATGCGGACGCAATAAGAGCCAAAATTATACCAGCAAAAATCGTATTCTCGTTTTTTGTTGCTTCTCCCCATTTTTTAAGATGAAGGATGGCATGTTTATCAGCATCAAGTTCATTGAAAGGAGTATCCTCCTCGTGTTCAAATATGAAGTGTCCAAATTCATGATGTAACACATACGTTAGCCTAGCAATAGTCATAGAATCTGAAAAGTCCGTATATTTATTGGGTCTTGATGTGTTGGGAAACCGAAAAAGTTTACCACGAGATGCTGCCATACACTTTTCATCATTCTCATTGGGTACAAGCATCTTTAATGCTTCAGACAACATTTCACCAGCCTCTCTGCAATAAGATTCAGCTTCTTCTTTTGAAATTGAGGCTTCTCCTTCAACATTATCTGTAAGAACCAAGCAGTAATCGTTAATTACTAAAAAGGTGTAACAGATGAGATATAAAAATTCACAGTAATTATCGTTTACTTCTATAACATTTTCTCCTGTTAATGAAGCCGGTTGCCCTACTGGAGCATCATTCAACACATATTTAATGCCTTTCTTTAATCCATTATCAATAGCTTGTATGTGGGTATTATCGCTCACTACTAT
>NZ_PUED01000037.1 GCF_003024925.1 Paramuribaculum intestinale | reverse complement strand
GGTGTTACCGATGCCAAGACCGAGAGCAACAAGCATAGCCCCGGCGAGATAATCCACCGGATAACCGTAGCAATCATTCGCCTCGCGCACAATCCGCTGAATCTTCATCGGCATGGCACCGAGAGGAAAATCACCGCCACGCATACTGACACTCATATCCAGCGCCTTGCCGAGAATAAGCATCGGGTCGATGCCTTTGGAGTTAGATGTGTTCTTTTCCATACTTTTCCAGAATTGTGTTTACGGCAGATGTCTTGTAATAGACTTTGCCTCCAAGTAGAGTTGCTTCCAAATATTGGCTCTTGCGCCAGTTTCGGAGTGTGTTTGCACATATTCCAAGAATTCTCATTACCTCCTTGCGGGGAATGAGCGGATCCTTGTCTGCCGAAAGCATAGCCGGCAGAACCTCCTCCTTAAATTTTTCGATAGCACGTTCAGCAGTGTGCTCGACCACTTCAAGGAGGTGACCCAGAGGGAGCGTGATTGAAAGTCCGGTCAGCTCCTCCGGTGTGAATTTTGAAAAATCAAGATTCATTGTTAAAATTCCTCGCGTCATCTGGATTAATCAATGGACACCGACAACATGAAATGCCCAAGGGTCGCATCGCTATGAATTGGCTTCTCTCTGTCAGCTTTTATTGCATGAGGTGACCGGTCTTTACCTCAGCAATGATTGGGGACTTTCGCCTCGTCGTTGCGATTTGACGGTGCAAAGAAAACACATGATTTATGTTTCTCCAAATTTACAACACTGATACACAGTGGTTTATATTCGTATTGATTCGTAACGAAGTAAAACGAAGAATTTTTCTTTTCAGCGACCCTCAAAATTGCGCTGAAGGAGGTGCGAATATGAAAAACGGGAGCCACCCGACATCACTGTCAGATGGCTCCCGTCAATAATATTTTTATATGTCAGCAGGAGTATGCGTAATCCTGCACTCCCAATTTCTCAACAAGGTCATTGTAGGCGAACATGTATTCCGGTCTCTCAAATGTCATACAGGGAACTTCCACTCCGCTTTTCTTTGTGATTGTGGTAGGCGCAAGAAGCATTTTCAAATTATCCTGTATGCCTCTATGTCCGGGGATGCGGATGTTGGGCTTTTTCTCGTAACGCTGTTCAAGAGCCGCATGAAATTCGACAACGGAGGTATTTGTAAGGGAACGGCTCTTTTCAAGGACAAGATAAAGGAGAGCCAAATCCTTTCCACTTTGTTTGATATTGATATGCTCATCAATAGACCCCAATAGATATTCATCACTGTTGGGCAACAGTTCTTTCAGGCTACGGCGTTTCTTTTCTTTGCCGGGAATAGGGTTCTTTTCCGAAGTAGTCTTCATTTCAACCTTTGTCTCTGTCGGTATTGATTTGAATTTGGCAACAACTCCGGCAGTAACAACCGGAGTGATACCCATATCTTCCATCTCAGACACGAACTTCACCCAATCTTCCTCTTTACGAGCGCCAATAGTCAGGCTGCGGTTGATGATGGTTTTTATATTGAACGAAACAAGTCGGCGGAGAAGAAAATTTAGTTTACCATCCTGAATCAGCTCCTCGCCGTATTCAACCATACACTCGAAACTGCGGCCGAAAAACAGCCAACTCAACATTGCCGGAACAATGCAGTCAGGCATCTGAGCCCTGAAGTGCAGGGCAAGTTGGTCTTTAAGTCCTCCATCGGTAAGAATCTTTTCCAGATCTTCAATGCCTTCCGAGCGGTCATTCTTCAGGTAGAGCAGAAGTGCCTTCTCATATTTCGGAACAAGCATAATGGCAGTCTTGAAAACTTGGTCGAAACCGATACCTCTGCGGTCGTGCATAAGGTCGGTAAAATTGCAATACTCCTCCTGATGATTCTCATACCAGTGGCGGAGGGCATCACGGGTAAATTTGTTCTTTTCCTCTTTAGTCATATAGTGGGCATGGGTGAGTGAATGAGCCAAAATAAGCATCGACATTCAAAACGCTCACTACACAGCGATTGTTCGTCACCAATCAAATTATACCCATTTTTGAGGCAGCATCAATTATTTTCAGAATTTTTAAGGAATTTTTTTTGTCCACTGCGTGGCCAAAAATCAGTTTGGTGGACAAATTGTGGACAAAACTTATAAAATAAAATCTCCAATCATTTGATTTTCAAATGATTGGAGATTTTAAGAGGTGGTCCCACTTGGGCTTGAACCAAGGACTCCCTGATTATGAGTCAGGTGCTCTAACCAACTGAGCTATGGGACCGGCAATGGGATTGCATATTCCCCGATTGCGACTGCAAAGTTAAATGTTTCTTTTGAGATGTGCAAGCTTTTTGAGATTTTTTGCAATGTGATTTTCGCGATGCAGTATTCCGCAGTCTTCGCGATGCAGTATTCCGCAGTCTTCACGATGCAGTATTCGTGTGATCTTCTCTTGGCGACTATCGCGTTGTATTTTCGATGTGTTTGCCGAATATTTCATTCGTGTTTCATATTCTGCCGGCGATAACAGATATGAAAAGTGCGCTACTTCGCAGTAACGCACCTCCCTCATAACCAAAATTCAAGTATATATAACGTTGTCTAACAATCTCAACAAACAAAATGACCCCGAGGGCTCTGCCTGAAAGCAAAACGATCGGGGGGGGTAACAGCCGGATTTTTCAATCGCGTTGTGCCGTAAATATCTTTATGTGGGGTGTTGCGGGTGATCTAAGATATAATAGCGCTGTGTTTTCTCTTTCTGATGTCAGGCTCTGCAAAGATAATGACAAAATCGCAGATTTAAGCAACCAATCATTGCAATTTTTTACATAGCGAGGCTGTTTTACCACATTTGTCAACATTTTTATTTGTTTTAGCGTCATTTTAACACTTTTCGCCGCGCGTCGATGAATGATTTTTTGCTTATCTTCGCGGCATGGAATATCTGTCACCTCTCATCGGCATGAATCTCGCCGAGCTGGAATCCGTGGCCGCAGGCTGCGGAATGCCGCGATATGCCGCACGCCAGATGGCCGACTGGCTGTATCAGAAACGGGTCGCAAAGATCGACGACATGACCAATCTTTCAAAGCGTGCGCGCGCTACACTTGCGGAAGTCTACTGCACCGGGCGAGAGGAGCCTCTGAAGCGGGTGTCGTCGGCCGACGGGACTGTGAAATATCTGTTCCGGGGAGCGAGCGACCGCGATGTGGAGGCTGTGATGATCCCCGACCACGACCGCTGTACGCTATGTGTGAGCTCGCAGGCCGGATGCCGCATGAACTGCGCCTTCTGCATGACCGGCCGACAGGGTTTTCACGGCAATCTGTCGGCAGCTCAGATAATTAACCAGATATTGTCGGTCGAAGAGTCGGAAAGTCTGACCAACGTGGTGTTCATGGGGATGGGCGAACCGACGGACAATCTCGATGCTGTGGTGCGCGCTATCGAGATACTCACCGCCACGTGGGGGCTGGCTTGGAGCCCGAAACGCATCACGGTGTCGACCGTCGGACGTCCCGATGGCATACGCCGGCTGCTTGATATGACCAAAGTGCATCTGGCGCTTAGCGTCCATTCCCCTTTCGGGAGCGAGCGCGCCGACATGATGCCTGTGGAAAGAGCTTATCCGGTGGCGGAGGTGATCGAACTGCTGCGCGGACATGACTTTGCCCATCAGCGACGGCTGTCGGTGGAATACACCATGATGAAAGGGAAGAACGATGACATCCGGCATGCCGACGCGCTTGCAAGGCTGCTTCGTGGCACTGACGCCCGTGTGAACCTGATCCGATTCCACCCTGTGCCAGGCTACGACGAAAAAGCACCGGAGGCCGGTGTCATGACCGCATTCCGCGATCGTCTGAACGCACTCGGCATAACCGCTACCATACGGGCGTCGAGAGGCGAGGATATCGATGCCGCATGCGGCATGCTCGCCGGCAAAGAGAAGAAAGGCTGACACACAGCCCCGTCAATAAATATCGGGGATTAACGCGGGAACTGCACGACGAAGCGCGTCAGCGCTCCGTCGGGATCGGTGCGCAGAGAGAAGGCGCAGCCATGCTTTTCAAGTATATCGGCCACGAACATCAGTCCGAGTCCGCGTCCGCCGGGCTTGGTGGAGAAGAATGGTGCGAACAGATGGCGCGACGCCTCAGGGCTGATACCGCCACCGTTGTCGACAACCTCAATCTTTACGGGCGACCCTCCCACCGACACCTTCACCCGTCCATCAGGACGGTCGCCGATGCTTTCGACAGCATTCTTCACCACATTGACCATCACCTGTTCCAAAAGCACTGTGTCGGCTTTGACCGATGTGGTGTCTTCGCAACAAAGTTCCATATCGACCGTGGCCGGCGCCATGCCTTCGAGGAACGGCCAGATCGAACGCAGCGAATCGGCCAAATCCACCGGCTGCAGATTGGCGTCGGGTATCTTGACCACTTCGGCATAGGATCGTATAAACCGGCCAAGTCCCTGACAGCGTTCCTGACAGCTCTCCAAAGCATCCGACATGACTTCGTCGGATTTCACCGCCGGCAATTCGCCGACCAGTCCCAGAATGGAGCCCACTCCGGTGAGAGTGTTGTTGACCTCATGCGATATGATCCTGATCACCCTTCCGTAGGCCTCGCGCTCGGCGCGCATCACCTCGTCGGTAAGCTCTTCGAGCATGACGAACGAGCGCCGGAATCCATTGTTCATAAACCACATCCGCGTGCAGCGCATCACATTGGCATCGCCGACACGCAGTATTTCGGCCTGACCCGGATTAACACGCGAAACGGCCGCAGCCAGAGGTGAATCCAGATCCTCAAACCGCCGGCTAAACGCCTCGGCCGGACGACTGAATCCAAGATAAGAGGCCATGGTGGGGTTCATTTCCACTATATTGCCGTCGTAATCGGATATGGCGATACCAGCCGGCGACACGTCGATGATCTGCCGAAGCATGCTGTTCTGCTCCATGTTGCGCAGACGCTCCGTCTTCAGACGGTCCATCATCGAATTGAACACTCCGACGAGAGTGTCGGCATCGGGCTGCCCGACACGGGCAAGACGCGTGCTGAAATCCTGGCCGCGCAGCAGATCCATGCCGTTGACCACTGCATTTACCGGCTTGATGACTGATCCATACAGCAACACGAGGAGCACTATAGGCGCTACGGCCAGGACCAGACGCCACCACATATCGCTCCACACGACGTCAGACCCGTTCAGCACGGGAAGAATCCAGAGCAGATCGATCGCCGCCACAGTCAGGGCGAGCACTGAAAAAATCCAGGATGATTTCATTTTAGACCGTATTTTTCCATCCGACGGTAAAGAGCCTGACGCGACAAGCCGAGTGAAGAGGCCGCAAGCGACAGATTGCCTCCGGCAGCCGATATCGCCTCGGCCACCGCGGCGCGCTCCATGTCGCCGAGTCTTGCTCCGGCCACCGAATCGGCAGCAACGGCTGTCGGTGCGCTCTCGGCCGACAATCCGGCGAAAGTCTCAGGCCCGATCTCGGGAGTATCGCTGACGATGATGGCGCGCTCCACCATGTTGCGCAGCTCGCGGATATTGCCCGGGAAAGGACATGTCTGAAGCCACCGTCGCGCGTCATCGGTAAGCCGTCGCGGGCGAGTGCCCGTCCGCTCGGCATACTGCTTTACGAACCAGTCGGCAAGCAACGGTATATCGTCGAGTCTCTGACGCAACGAAGGGATATGAAGCGTTATAAGGTTGATACGATAGAACAGATCCTCGCGGAACTTTCCCTCGGCCACCATCCGCGACAGATCGGCGTTGGTAGCGCACACCACCCTGACGTCGGTGCGATGCGTGGCGCTGTCGCCGAGCGCCTCGTAGGTGTGCTCCTGGAGCACCCGCAGCAACTTGACCTGCGAGCCGGGATCGAGCTCGCCGATCTCGTCGAGAAATATGGTGCCCCCGTCGGCCATGGCGAAACGCCCTTTGCGCGAAGTGACCGCACCGGTGAACGCTCCTTTGACATGGCCGAACATCTCGCTCTCGAAAAGCGATCGCGAGATGCCGCCGAGATTGACAGTGACGAACGGCGCCGACGCCCGCCGGCTATTGGCATGTATGGCGCGTGCTATCAATTCCTTGCCCGTGCCGTTCTCACCGAGTATAAGCACCGGAGCATCGGTAGGCGCCACCCGTCCGACAGTCTGGAGCACCTCTTCCAGCCCACGGCTGTTGCCGATGATGCCGTCGCGCAGCAGGCCGCCTTCAGCCGGACGCTGCACGCGGTTAAGTTCGAGAGCAGTAGCCACCCGCTGCAGCATGGCGTGGGGCTGCCATGGCTTGGTGACGAAGTCGAACGCTCCGAGCCTCATGCCCTCCACGGCCAGATCTATGCTGCCCCACGCCGTGATGAGTATGACCGGCACCTCGGGCGCCAGCACCTTGAACCGCTGCAGCAGCTCGAGTCCCTCCTGTCCGGAAGTGAACGAAACCGAGAAATTCATATCCATCACCACCAGATCCGGACGCGAGACCCGCAGCGACTCCAGCGCCTCTTCGGGCGATGCAGCCATAGCCGTCTGGTGACCAGCACTGCGGAGCAACAGACTCAGCGAGAGCCTGACGGATTTATCGTCGTCGACTATCAGTATCATAACTACAGGTTTTCAACCGCAAAAATAGCTAAAAAAAAGCAACCGTCACAGAGTCCGCGCCACGACAGCGGCCACAAAGCGACAAAATATGGGTGGCCAATCCGATTTTTTAGCTAACTTTGCGGAAAATTCAACACAAAACCCTTCGAATCTCATGGAAAGACTTCTCAAGTCCATAGTGAAGCATTTCGCCGTAAAAGGCACAGTGACCTCCGTGAAGCCTCTCGGCAACGGACTCATCAACGACACCTACATAGTGCGCACTGAGGAAGCTGACGCTCCCGACTACGTGCTGCAGCGGATCAACCACCACATTTTCACCGACGTCGACGTGCTGATGGACAACATCGCCGCCGTCACCGGCCATATCCGCTCCAAGCTTGAGAAAGCGGGTGAAAACGACATAGACCGCAAGGTGCTCACCTTCGTACCCAACACCGCCGACGGCAAACTCTACTTTTTCGACGGCGAGAGCTACTGGCGCATGATGGTATTCATCCCCGACGCCGAGACGTTTGAAGCCGTCAATCCCGAATCGTCGCGCAACGCCGGCAAGGCGTTCGGCCACTTCCAGGCCATGCTCGTAGACATCGACAAGGAGCTTAAAGAGAGCATTCCCGATTTCCACAACATGGAATTCCGTCTCAAACAGCTCCACGACGCCGTGGAAGCCGACCCCGAAGGAAGAGTGGCCGAAGTGAAACCTCTGCTTGACGAGCTGGAGAAGCGCGCCGACACGATGTGCCGCGCCGAGCAGCTCCACCGCGAGGGGAAACTTCCCAAGCGCATCTGCCACTGCGACACGAAAGTGAACAACATGATGTTTGACCACCAGGGCAACATATTGTGCGTGATCGACCTCGACACCGTGATGCCGAGCTATATATTCAGCGACTACGGCGACTTCCTGCGCACAGCCGCCAACACTCTGGCCGAGGATGATCCCGACATAGACCACGTGGAATTCAACATGGATATATTCCGCGCCTTCACCGAAGGCTATCTCTCGTCGGCACGCGGCTTCCTCACCCCTGCGGAGATCGAAAACCTTCCCTATGCCGCCGCCCTCTTCCCCTACATGCAGGCCGTGCGTTTCCTGACCGACTACATCAACGGCGACACTTACTACAAGATCAAATATCCGGATCACAACCTGGTGCGCACCCGCAACCAGTTCAAACTCCTGCAAAGCGTCGAGGCCCACACCCCGGAGATGCACCGCTTCATAGCCGAGCAGCTCGACTGAACCCCCTGAACACTCTCAGGCACACAAACCATAGCCATCATGCCCCCGACCGCAGCCCAGAAGCCCGGCCGGGGGCATTTCAGCCGCTTATTGCGCAAGAATATGCGGGACTTTAACACGAAGATATATTTCCGGACTTCTTCTATACTCTAAAATCAGCCTGCGGGAAGCGGAGTAATTGAAAAAGAAGTCGTATCTTTGCAAGCTGAAACACTTGCACATTAAAAATAACATTAATCCATACTTTTTTATCACAATGCAAAGCAAAGGAAAATTAGGAAGCGTCGTGGCCGGTGTCATCGCCATCTTCCTGGTGCTCATTTGCCTCTTCTACATCTCCTTCACTCTGGTGACCAACCATCATGAGGACAAGGCCGAGGCTTATGCGACCAGCGTGGCAGGCAACGCAGGCGTCAATTCCGACAGTTACCGAATGGCTTACAAGAGCTATATCGATTCGATTTCCAGAGAGAAAGTCTATCTCGGCTACACCTTCGCCGAAGTTCAGAAACTCGGCGTGGGCCTGGGCCTCGACCTCAAGGGCGGCATGAACGTGACGCTTCAGGTGTCGGTGCCCGACATCCTGCGCTCCATGGCCAACGCCGACGGCAATCCCTACTTCGAGGCAGCCATAGCGCAGACTGACTCCGTGGTGAAGGCCACCCGCAGCAACGACTACGTGTCGATCTTCTGCCAGCAGTACCGCAAACTCGACCCTCAGGGCGATCTGTCGGTGGTGTTCAAGGATCAGGTGAAGCGCGGCGACAGCTATGAGGCAGCCGAAGCGGCTCTGAAGCAGGAGGTGAAAGACCGTGTAAGCTCTTCGACCAACGTGCTCCGCAACCGTATCGACCAGTTCGGCGTTGTGGCTCCCAACATCCAGGAGCTTGAAAAGGACGGCCAGATACTGCTTGAGCTTCCGGGCGTGAAGGAGCATGACCGCGTGAAGGAGCTGCTCAAATCGTCGGCCAACCTCGAGTTCTACGAAACTATTCCGGTCAACGAGTTCCAAGGCTCTCTCATGGAGCTTACCGCCATGGGGCGCGCCGACTCCACCGGCAACGGCCGCGGCCTGCTCGACTACTTTGTCCACACAGCCAATCCCTACAACCCGATCATGGTAGGCACCGCCGTGGCAGCCAACCGCGCCGCCATCGACTCCATCATATCCTCTCCGGCCGCACGCCGTCTGCTTCCCTCCAACGTGAAGCTGGCATGGGAAGTGAAGCCTGAGACCATGGAGGCCACCGACACGGCCACAGGCGTCACACGCCGCGTGGATCTCTACACGCTCGTGGCTCTGAAGACCGCCAACGGGCGTCCGGCTCTCTCGGGCGACGTCGTGACCTCGGCAAGCAGCGAGTTTGACCAGATGCAGGGCGGCAACTACGTGTCGATGAACATGAAGCCCGACGCAGCCCGCCAGTGGGCACGCATCACCGCCGCCAACATCGAGAAGCAGGTGGCGATAGTGCTTGACGGACAGGTCTACTCCGCTCCCCGTGTCAACAACGTGATCGAGGGTGGCCGCTCGTCGATCACCGGCAACTTCACCACCGACGAAGCCAAAGACCTTGCCAACGTGCTCAAGAGCGGCAAGATGGCCGCCAAGGTCGACATCATCTCCGACACCGTGATCGGTCCGTCGCTCGGCCAGAAGGCGATCGAGGACGGCTTCATGTCGTTCATCGTGGCTCTGGTGCTGCTGATGATCTTCATGATGGCCATCTACGGTGTGATCCCGGGTCTGATAGCCAACCTCGGCCTGATCTTCAACCTCTTCTTCACTTTCGGCATACTCGCCTCGTTCCAGGCGGTGCTCACCCTCTCCGGCATAGCAGGTATAGTTCTCGCCCTGGGCATGGCGGTGGACGCCAACGTGCTTATCTTCGAGCGCACCAAGGAGGAACTCCGCGCCGGCAAGAGCGTGCGCATGGCCATAGCCGACGGTTACAGCAACGCATTCTCGGCGATCTTCGACTCCAACCTGACGTCGGTGATCACCGGTGTGATACTCCTGCTCTACGGCACCGGCCCGATCAAGGGCTTCGCCACCACGCTGATCATCGGTATCATCTGCTCGTTCTTCACGGCAGTCTACCTCACCCGTCTGGTATTTATCATCGGCGAGAAATCGCGTGCGTTCCAGCGTCTGACATTCACCACCCCGCTCTCGAAGCGCATGTTTGTGGGCGCGCATTTCGACTTCCTGGGCACTCGCCGCGCAAGCTTCATAGCCTGCGGCGTGATCATCGCAGTGGTTGTATGCTCGTTCTTCATGCGCGGTCTCAACCAGGGCATCGACTTCTCGGGCGGCCGCAACTACGTGGTGCAGTTCGACCATCCGGTCAAGACCCACGAGCTGCAGGCATCGCTTGCTCCGCTGTTTGACGGCGCTCAGGTGTCGGTGATCACCATCGACGACGACACCAAGGTGCGTATCTCTACGAACTACCGCATCGACAGCGACGATCCCAACGTGGACGACGAGATCACCGGCATACTCTACAACGGCCTGAAGAACGAGATCGGCTCTATGAGCCTCCAGGACTTCTCGACGACCAACGAGGCTGTGGGCATCATCAGCTCGCAGAAGGTAGGCCCGACCGTGGCCAACGACATGCGCACCGACGCCGTCATAGCCGTGCTGCTGTCGCTGATAGCGATGTTCCTCTACATCCTGATCCGTTTCCACAACATCGCCTTCTCCGTAGGCGCTCTGGCCGCCGTGGCGTTCACCGCGTTCACCATTATCGGTTTCTACTCGATATTCTACGGAGTGTTCCCCTTCGCGATGGAGATCGACCAGTCGTTCATAGCGGCCATTCTGACCGTGATCGGCTATCAGATCAACGATACTGTGGTGGTGTTTGACCGCGTGCGTGAAAACGTGGGTCTGTATCCGAAACAGGACTTCTACACCAACATCAACAATTCGATCAACTCGACTCTCGGACGTACGCTGATGACCTCCGGCTCGACACTGCTCGTGCTGCTGTGCATCTTCATCCTTGGCGGCGACGCTATCCGCTCGTTCACCTTCGCGATGATCTTCGGTGTGGTAATCGGCACATGCGCCACAATCTTCGTGGCATCGCCGGTGGCCTATCTCACCGAGAAGCGTCATGGCAAGACCCGCAATGCAGCGGTAAAGGCCTGATAGAATAAGCGACAATACAACACCCGAAGCGGTGTGCCAATCCCCCGGTGGATGGCACACCGCTTCTTTTTTTTACGGCTCCGTGGGGAGGGCGCGACGGGGCGCGTGAGCGTGAGGCTTCTTTGCAGATGAGCCGGGATCGCGGACTGTCCCTGCGGCTCATCTACGAAGATCCGTGTGGCACATGACCCCTGCCCCACCAAGCCGCCCTGCGGGCGTCATGGCGGGGTTTACAAAGGTCGGTGGTCTACGACCACCCCAGTCCGGCGGAGTGGTGGGCGCGGAGGTGGCAGCGGCATGGGCAAGCAGGAGGCCTGGGCTGGCGCGGGCGGCTGATATCGCAGGCTCCGCAGCTCGGCCGAACGAGGTGGACGGCGCACCTACCCCCGGTCTACGCGGCACGCCTGTGGCGCTCCACTCCGAACCGGGGATAACATCTGCCCGCACGCTCCGCGGCTCCGAGGGCGTCAACACCATCCGGCGAGAACAGGGGGGAACGGCAGGCGATACCGGAGTGAGGCAACACCATCCGGCGGGGAGAGGAGAGAGAAAAGCCGCGGAGCGTGCGGGCAGGCATTAACCGGGGTTCGGAGCGAGCGTGGGCGTCGCGACGCGATAGCGTCGTAGTGACCGCACGAGGCGGAGACCCCGAGGGAGAAGAGTGCGTCCCCCGCGGCGCGGCGAGCCCCGGAGGGTGCGTGGCCGTGCAAATGGCGTCAGCACAGGCAAAGCATTGGCGGTGGAGATACAGGCAGAGGCGGCAGGCTCTCCGTAGAGAGTCTGCCGCCTCCTCAATTATAAAACTTATGCTTAGAGTAGCCTTTAGTAAACAACTCTTGGCTTGCGCCGGTCGATCAGTCGATCTTGGTGCAGGGCTGTAGGCCGGTGGTGGGCCATCCGGGGTTCTGGTACACAACCGACTTGGCCTTGTCGCCATCGGGCGAAGAGGTGACGAACACGTCGCATCCTATCGGAGAGAGGTACTGCGCACGGCTCCATGTCAGGCCATTCCATACGTAGTTGTCGTTTCTGGTTACGCGGTTGAGCACGATCCAGTCGCCGTCAGCCTGGCTTGACATGTTGCCGTCGCCGTCGGGATTGACGCGCGCTGCCAGGAACACTTCGTTGCCATCCTCATCGGTCGTCGTCAGAGCCAGGTCGCTCTGCGGATCGGAGTAGACGGTGTTCCAGTATTTCATGCCGTAGAGGTTGACGGGGTTTGCGGCGAGCTGGTCGAGAGCGCACCAGCGACGGAGATCGTTGTAGCGGAATCCTTCGGCCATAAGCTCGTTGCGGCGTTCGCGGCGCACATTGTAGAGCAGTGTATTCACAAGCACTCCGCGGGAGTATGCTCCCCAGTCACCCTCGCCCTCGATGGTCATGTTGGTGGCGGCGATGGTCTTGGTGTAGTCGGGATCGACCTTGGCACGTGTGCGGATAGCCTTCCAGTAGGAGTCGGCTGTCTGGTCGACGTTTCCGTTCTTCTCCACGCAAGCCTCCATGTAGTTGAGCAGAGCCTCTACGCCACGGAAAGTGATCGATCCGGTTGTGGCGCGCGAGTTGCCTTCGGCCATTGAGTAGTCGAACGAGCAGCCCTTCTTGTTGGCATAGCCGGTGATGGGGTTCTGCGTGGCAGACTCGGTGAGGAGCCAGCTCATGTTGTACGTGGATGCTTCCTCACCGTTCTTGTAAGAGGTCAGGCAGTTGTCGCCGCGCACGAAGAGCTGCGCGCGAGAGTCGCGATCCTGCAGCGTGGCGGTCACGCCGGCGCTCTCCCAGTCGGGGTCGAAGCCCGAGCCGGCGGCGTAGATGGGAAGACCGTTGGCCATAACGAAGCTGCGGATCATGCCGCGAGTGTAGCCGAGCCCTCCGCCGTGGGTCATGAACGAGTGCTGGATCTGAGTCGATACGGCAGGAGCCGTGAGCTGGTAGGCACGATACATGAGTACTTCGCTGTATGAGTCGAGATCCTGTTGTCCGAACATGCAGAAGTAAGGGTTGAGCGGAGCGAGCGAGGGTGAGAAGGCATCGATAACGCCAGTGTTTTCGGCAAGCTGTCCCATCATCTTGTCGCCCAGTTCCTTTGCCGAAGTCATGGCCTCGGTGAGGAAGTAGTTGATCTCGGCGTCTATGTCGAACGATCCGAGGAGCGATGCGTCGCCGGGCCATCCGGGTCCGCCGGGCACGAGTGCTGTGCCTTTGTGATATTTCAGCCATGTGCCTTCGAAGAGAGCCACGCGCGAGCGGAGCAGAAGCGCACAGTCGCGGTTGACACCCTGTTTGCCCTTGTCGGACGACTCGGGAAGGTATGCAAGAGCATTGTCGAGATCTTCGAGGATGTGTCGTGCCACCTGGTTGCGCGGGCGGCGGTAGGAGTTCTCCAAAAGAAGTTCCTTGTCGTCGGGAAGCACGTTGTCGATGATGGGATAATCACCTATTGTGCTGTAACTGGCATAGTACTGGTAGGCGCGGAAGAAGTAGGCCTCGCCTATCGACTGGCGCACCAGGTCGGTCAGTCCCAGTTTGCCGCTCTCGATATTGGGAAGCACATATTCGAAGAACAGGTTGAGCGAGCGGATGTTGCCGAAGCTCCAGTTGGACTCGTCGTTGCTGGTGAGCCACTGACCGTTCGCATAGCGCGAGGGGATAGAGCGGGCCACCTGGTTGTCGGTGCCGTTGTCGTTGGCAAATGTGCCCATACCGTAGGCATTGCTTGAATGCGAGGGGAGCATTCCATCGTAGAATCTCATCACGTATGCCGAGAGATTGGCTCCGTCGGTAAAGTAGTTATCTGCGACGAGATTGGCCTCAGGCTCTCTGTCGAGATAGTCCTCACACGAAGTGAACCCGGCGATAATCGATGTGCCGATGAACAGAGATGCTATATACTTATTCATGATTTGTCTTATAGAAGATTAGAAGGTTACATTAAGACCGCAGGAGAATGTGCGCGACAGGGGATAGATCTTGCCGAAACCGGCACCGTATTCGTTGTAGGCCTCGATCAGCTCGGGGTCGCCCATCTTCGAGAAGTTGGTGATATTGGCGAGGTTCTCACCCGAAACGTAGACACGCAGGCGCTCGACATAGAAGCGGCGTGTGAGGTTCTGGGGCAGAGTGTAGCCTATGGTCACGTTCTTCAGGCGGCAGTAGGCTGCGTTCTGGAGGTAGCGGTCGTTGCTGAATGTGTTGTTGGGCCCGCCCTGGTTGACGCGGGGATAGTAGGCGTTGACGTTGGGGCCGAGCGGATCGGTGGTGTCGGCCGGACGGAAGTAGTCGAGATGAGGCTCGAACACGAGAGCCTGCCAGAGGCTTATTCCCGATGCTCCGAAGAACATGGCGTTGCCGTTGCCTACCCAGTAGTCGCGCTTGCCGATGCCCTGGAAGAATACCTTCACGTCGAATCCCTTCCACTGTGCGTCGAGGTTAAGACCGAAGCAGTAGCGGGGAGTCGTGTTGCCGATCACCACATAGTCGCCGGAGTTGTCGGCTGTGAATTCGCCCTGCGATATCACACCGTCGCCGTCGATATCCTTGTACATCACGTCGCCTGCCTGCCAGCCGGTGCCGAGGATATACTGGGGATTGTTGTAGGTCGGAGCCTGGCCGTCGTGAGCGAGCTTGTAGGCCTCCTCCATCTTGGCGAAGTGCTGCTGCATCTCCTCGTCGGTCTTGGCGAGTCCTTCGGTGCGGAAGCCCCAGATCTCTCCGAGCTTCTTGCCGGGCCAGTATGCAGTGCTGAGGGCCTTGTTCTCGTTGGGATACTCGTCGATGGTGGTGGTGTGGTCATAGAGGTTGGCTGTGATGCCGTAGCTGAAGTCGCCGATGCGGTCGCGCCAGCTGATGGTCAGCTCCCATCCCTTGGAAGTCATCGAGAGGTTGTTGACGTTGGGCACCGATGCGCCGAGCACACCGGGGAGTTTCTCGCCGGGGCCTACCATGTCGATCGTGCGGCGGTTGTAGTAGTCGGCCGTACCTGTGAGTCGGTTATTGAACAGTCCCCAGTCGATACCGATGTCCCATGTGCGGTTTTTCTCCCATGTGAGCGATGTCGAGATCAGACCGGGCGCTGTAGCATAAGTCGGCTTCTTGCCTCCGACGAGCCATCCGGAGCTGTCGGGATAGTAGCCCATTGACGGATAGGTGGGATACCAGGAGTTGGTGTTCTGGTTGCCGAGCTTACCCCACGAGTAGCGGAGCTTGAGGGTGTTGCACACGGTGGTGAGGTTTTCCCAGAACGCCTCGCGGGCTATGTTCCAGCCGAGCGAGAACGAGGGGCTCCACGACCAGCGCTTGCCGGCGCGGAAGCGCGACGAGCCGTCGTAGCGGATGTTGCCTTCTACGAGGTAGCGTCCGTCGAGGTCATAGTTGAGTCGGCCGAACCATCCGGCTGTGGCCCATGTCGCGGAGTATCCGCCGAGGGTCTTGTTGTCGCCCGATGTGGTGTCAAGGAACGGAAGTCCGCTCATGATGCCTGTGTTCTGGGCGTCGAAGTCTTCATAGTGGTTCCATTCGCTTTGGAAACCGGCCATGATCTTGAAGTTGTGCACTTTGTTGAAAGTGTGCGAGTAGTCGGCGTAGATGTTGGGGTTGAAATAGTTGCCCTTCTGGCTGTAGTTGTAGACGCGTGAACCGATGGGTGAGCCTGCAGGCCAGTCGTTGGGGTTGTTCTCAATGTAGTTGCCCTGCGGGCCGTAGTAACCGGTCTGGAGATAGTAGCGCTTGTCGTGGTTAGACCAGTTGCGGTAGTTGAACTCACCGTTGATGTTCAGACCCTCTATCGGATTGATACGGAAGGAGAACTGCTGGTCGGTCTGATCCTTGTAGGTGGTATAGCGGCCGCCGTTCTCAAACGCATCGATGTAGGAGAACAGGGTGGGGTTGCCGTTGGGATCGTGAGTGGGGATGTTGGGCCAGTAGCGCATGACATTCTGCCATGTCGACGCAGTGAGAGCCGAGGGGGCGTCGTACTGACGGCGCACCCAGCGGTTGCTGTAGCCGAATGTCAGCCATGGGGTGAGATGCACGTTGATCTTGGCGTTTACGGTGTAGCGCTGGCTGTTGTCGTCGCCGTGGACGAGAATACCCTCGCGCGAGAGGAGGTTGCCCGAGAAGTAGAAGTCATACTTTTCGTTGCCACCGGTGACACTGATGTTATGTTCCTGCGAGAAGGGGGTCTTGCCGAAGTGCTCGTCGATCCAGTTGGTGTTGCCCACACTGGTCAGATCGCCGAAGTTCCAGAACGACCAGTCGGTGCCGTTGGCGTTGGTCATAAGCTGCGGGATAGTCGGGTCGGTAACGGCCTGCTTCATCTGATCGATCTTGTAGGCTGGGATCAGCTCGCCGCCGCCGGCAGCTATACTGGCCTGATTGAACACGTTGGCCCATGTCCACGACGGAGCCATGTCGGGATAGTCGTTGATGCGGCTCCAACGGAAAGAGTCGGAGTAGTTGACTGTGATCTTGCCTTCCTTGCCGCTCTTGGTCTTCACGAGGATGACACCGCCGGCAGCGCGCGAACCGTAGATCGACGAAGCGGCAGCGTCCTTGAGGATCGAGATGGTCTCTACGTCGTCGGGGTTGAGGTCGTTGAGGTCGCCTTCCATGCCGTCGATAAGCACGAGGGGTGTCACCGACGAACCGCTGCCGATGGTGCCGGCCCCGCGGATGTTCATATTGCGGGTGGCGTTGAGCTGACCGCCTGCGCCTGCGCCGAGCACGTCAAGACCAGCGGCCATACCCTGGAGGGCGTCGGCAACAGAATTGACCGGACGGGCTGCGATCTCTTTACCTGTCACGGTAGAGACAGCTCCGGTGAGGTTGACTTTCTTCTGCTGGCCGAAACCTACGACCACGACTTCGTCGAGTGTCTGTCCGTCGTCCTGCAGGGTGACGTTGAGGTGCTGGCCTTCCCACTTTACGTCGGCGGGCTTGCAGCCTACGAAGCTGACGCGGATCGTGGCGCCCTGCTTCACTCCTGCGATGGAGAAGTTGCCGTCGATGTCGGTCGAGCCGCCGAGAGTGGTGCCGACCACCATGACAGAAGCTCCGGGGAGAGGCTCGCCTGTCTGGTCAAGAACGGTAC
>NZ_PUED01000369.1 GCF_003024925.1 Paramuribaculum intestinale | reverse complement strand
ATATTTGCGCGTGCGGTCATATTTATGTAACTTCGCGATATGAAACACAGCCTACTTTTTGCAGTGGCCGTGGCCGGTGCGCTGACGGTGCAGGCCTCGGGCCAGATCAATGGGGCCGGCGCGGCAGGATATCTGGAACGCGGCTTCCGAATGTTTGACGATCTGAACTATACAGGGTGCATCGATCAGATGCGTGCCATGGAGCGTCTGACCCCTTCGCCCGGTCAGATGGAGGAGGCTCGGAGGCTTACGGCGCTGTCGGCGCTGTATCTCGGCCACGATGACGCTCTGCGGCTGTTGCAGCGGTGGATAGCCGACTATCCGGCGTCGGCACGGCGCGAGGAGATGCTTGCGGCCGTGGGCGACTGGTATTTCCACCGCTCGGATTACCCTGCGGCTGTGGAGGCCTACGGGCGTGTCGACCGCGATGCGCTCGACAGCTATGTGGCGGCCGATGTCGACTACCGCCAGGCATATTCCCGTCTTATGCTCGGTGACACCGAGGAGGCCATGCAGGGCTTCAGCCGTCTGGCGCGGTCCGACCGCTATCGCGCCGCCGGAGCTTTCTATCGTGGATATCTCGAATATGCGGCCGGCAATTATGCAGCAGCGCGCACGCTTTTCAAGGAGGCGGCGGGCAACGCCGAGCTGAATGACGTTGCGCAGTACTATCTGGCGCAGATCGATTTTGTTCAGGGCGATTTTTCCGGAGCCTTGTCGCTCAGCCGGCAGCTTCTGAAAAACGATGCCGTGGAGCAGTTCGCGCCCGAAATGAACCGTATAGCCGGCGAGTCGCTGTTCAACCTCGGCCGCGAGGAGGAGGCTCTGCCTTATCTGCGCCGCTACGCGTCGACCACCGACCGTATCCGTCCGTCGGCGTTCTACATTTTAGGAGTGGGCGAGTATCGCCTCGGCAACTATCAGGCAGCGATACGCAGCCTCGGGCACGCGGCTGCGTCCGACAATGCCATGGGGCAGAGCGCCAATCTGATTCTCGGCCAGAGCTATCTCGCCGAGGGCAAGGCCGACGGGGCATTGATGGCTTTCGAGAAAGCCTATCGCATGGGATTCGACCGCAATGTGTCGGAGTCGGCCATGTACAAC
>NZ_PUED01000368.1 GCF_003024925.1 Paramuribaculum intestinale | reverse complement strand
TGACTCTTTTGTGCCTACATAATCGGCACAGAAACATAAGCAATTGATTTTTAACGTTAATCTTTTCTAAATCTCAACGAGAATTTTGGAATACAACATAGAAGGCGGAATCAAGGTTCATACCGTCATACATGCCAACGAAGGTGTGCCGTCGGATATAAAGTTCACATCAGCGGCTACAAACGACTCATTCATGCTCAAGCCAACAACATTGAGTAAAGGCGACATAATGGCAATGGATCGCGCATACATCGACTATGAGAAGTTCCAACAACTGACGGAGCGTGGCGTAACATACGTCACCAAGATGAAGAAGAGCCTGAAATACAGCATATTGTCGGACACCATGTATCAGACTCCTGACGGACTGATGGAGGTCAGGATACAGCAAGTGGAGTTTGTAAAGCAGGTTAAAGGCGGAGAGGCCATTCGACATAAATCACGCATAATCACTTATGTGGATGTCAAAAAGCGCAGACTGATATCGCTGCTGACCAACGATATGGAGTCCGACCCGGAGGAAATCATCGCGATATACCGACAGAGATGGGAAATTGAGCTGCTGTTCAAGCAGATGAAACAAAACTTTCCACTCAAATACTTCTATGGCGAGAGCGCCAATGCCATCAAGATCCAGATCTGGATCACACTAATCGCCAATCTACTGCTGATGGTGATGCAGAAGGGGCTGAAACGCCAGTGGAGCTTCTCCGGGCTGGCAACAATGGTCAGAATTACCCTGATGTACTACGTTGACTTCAACAGCCTGTTTAACAACCCGGAAAAAGAGTGGGAAATCATCCTTTCCGAGGCCTCCGGAGCACCTCCCGAACCGTCATTGTTTGACTGAGGGGGCTTGTAAAATAAAAAAGAAGACTCGAACACCGTAAAATCAGCGTTCGAGCCATACTTTATTGCGCTATTTGAGTTTTATCGGACAGCAATAATAAATATTAAACCGATAAGGATTCTGAAGCATGGAAGAAAGGCAAAGTCGCTTGTTAAGTATGGTTTGGAGGAGATTTCAACAATACTTCTGCGTCCGACTTATACCCCAAAATTCGATGTTTTCAAATTTTTGTCATGTACTTAAGCTAAATGCATAGATAAGGATTTTAT
>NZ_PUED01000367.1 GCF_003024925.1 Paramuribaculum intestinale | reverse complement strand
TTGTCCTCTGGGATTAACAACACCAAACGGTACAAATAAATCAGGCGACCTTGAAAGGCCGCCCAATACTCTATGTCTTTTGATTGGTTGAAAATCATTAAGTTCTTATCCCGAACTCGCGTTATTATTTCCTTGCCACACCCTTTTTTGAGCAGCTCTTTGTGAAATGCCCCGGCAAAATCCTGCATCCTGTCGGCCATCGCATGATCGTTAATGCCGATTTCAGCACGGCACAGTGTTGATTCTGACGGCACGCCGTTCCTGAGAATGCCCAGCCTGTGGAATTTATTGAGATGGAGACGTCCGAATTCCATTATATCGGCACGCCCGACACATCCACACTCTCTGGCTAATATCATCAGTATGATGATGTCGGCGAGCCGATGTTGTATATTGCCCTTGTCGGACCTGCGGAAATCGGGGACTGAACGGGCGAAATTCATCAATCTGTTCAGGATACTGCCGTTGAATTCAGATTTATTTACTAATTTTGAAGTCCGATTGGGCGCATTTACGCCGGTCGAACGCACTTGGTCAAGTGGCTTATTTTTATTCATAACTAATTGATTTACAACTATAAAGTTACGAAAATTGGTCACTTGACCAATTTTTATACCACTTATTTTATTGAAAATCAGAGAAATGAATGCGAAAATCGCCCTTTCCCATTCAGACTTCCCCCGCTATAAAATAACAGGCTTTTCGGAAGCACAAGACTTTTTTTAAATGAAAGAGCCGTGACTTTATTTGCACTTTTTTTCACAAATTCTTTCTAACGCTTGCATAATTCAAAATTAAGCCGTACCTTTGCATCGCTTTTAACAACAAGAGCACTGATTCGCTAGCTCAGCTGGTAGAGCACAACACTTTTAATGTTGGGGTCCTGGGTTCGAGCCCCAGGCGGATCACTAAAATACTCTACCTAATGAGGAAAATCGCTGAAAATCAAACATTTTCAGCGATTTTTATTTTTGGTAAAACCCCGAAAATCGGCAAATCTGAGTAGTCTGCGGTGTAAAAATCGGGAATAGTTTCTGAGAGACTGAAATTTACACCCAAAGGTACGCTAATAATCTGAGTTTGCAATGGTTACAGCAACCTAACTTGCACAAGCAAGTGT
>NZ_PUED01000366.1 GCF_003024925.1 Paramuribaculum intestinale | reverse complement strand
CTCTGCGCGGGCAAGGCTATGAAGTTGTCACTGCTGTTGATGGCGTAGTCGGACTTGAGAAATTCAAGACCGAAGCTGCCGATATAGTCGTGGCTGATGTCATGATGCCCAAAATGGATGGGTTCACTATGGCGAAGGAGATAAGGAAATTGTCGCCGACAGTACCATTGCTTTTCCTCACCGCAAAAAGCACAATAGATGATGTTGAGCAAGGTTTTGAAATCGGAGCCAACGACTATCTTAAAAAGCCCTTTGAACTCCGCGAACTGATAGTGCGGATTAAGGCACTATTAAGACGATATGGTGACAATCGCACCGAGGATATCCGGTTTGCAATTGGAACATACATATTTAACGTAACGACCCAGACATTGTCATTTGGCGACAAAGAAACAGAATTATCTCACTTTGAAGCCAAGATACTTGAACGTCTGGCCACAAATATCGGGAAGACTGTCGATGCCTCAGAACTGATGATTGCCGTGTGGCAGCGCGATGAACAAAGTAACCGCAACTCCCTGCATGGCTACATCCACAAACTCCGCCGAGCCCTCCGTCACGATCCATCAATTTCTATCATCAATCAACGTGGGTTCGGCTATATGCTCACCATTAAATGAACCGGACTATGAAAGCTTACATCCTTACATTTGTTATCTGCCTGGCGGCACCGCTGGCGGGTTTCGCACAGCGGGAAGTGCCGGACACAATCAGTCTGCGCTGCGACTCATTGGCTAAATCCATCAATATCGGCGGTTTAGTCAAAAGCGACAATCTGACCTCATACATCGGTCCGACATTTCAATATACCCCTGAGAACACCCCGCTCGTCGATAATAGTGCTTCAGCTCCTTTAAAACTGAATATCCCCGATTTTACCTTTGCTCCGGGACAAGCTTCAATCTTCCGGTGGACAAATGGGGAATTCATAGCCTCGGGCGGTACTACGGTATACCCGGGACTGATGCAGATTGACAGTGGTGCTCTCCGTGTATTTCGGCTCAAGCCGAAAGTGCGGTGCATGAATTTTGGGAAAAGTGTTAAATTTGCGTCATGAAAACCAGTGATGCATTTTGGCAGTTTTTACCCGAAGGCTTAAACGAGCTGTTTGAGATGGTCAGGTTT
>NZ_PUED01000365.1 GCF_003024925.1 Paramuribaculum intestinale | reverse complement strand
TTAAGAGTCAGGCAAACTGTTGTGTATCAGTGCGATACAGCTATGCCTGCTCAAAAATTACCGAACTGTTGTCCTTTGCCATGTCGCAAATTATGAGTAATTTTGCAATATTGGGTATCTCTTACTCAGCGATACCTGCCAATCAAACTATTTAGCATCATCTGCAATGGAAACGCTAAATGAAATTTCTAAGATTTGTGTCTCGGCAGTCAATTGGACTGACGACCGCGAAGCGCACGAAAAATTCTGGGTCGCTGCTTATACAAGGCCGCGTTGTGAGAAAAAAGCGGTTGCCGAAATTAAAAAACTTGGTATTGAAACTTATTTGCCTACTCAAGTCCAGATAAGACAATGGAGTGATCGCAAGAAAAAGATAGAAACCGCAATTATTCCAATGGTGGCTTTCTTTTATGTTGATAAAACCGAAATTTCATTTATCAGAAATCACGCACTCATTATTCGGATTATCTCTCAACCCGGCGAAACAGCATACGCAAGAATTCCAGACATCCAGATTGAAAAGCTTAAATTTGTATTAGGCCAAAGTGACGTTCCTGTTTCCTTTGTCCCAGATTTGAAAGTAGAGGATAATGTTAGAATAGTTAGAGGAAATCTCATTGGTTTAACCGGGAAAGTAATTCAATCCGAATATGGAGAGACTGATATAATAGTGGGCATAGATTTTCTTGGTGGATGCAAATTAAGAATAAATCGTCTGAACATTGAACTGTTATAATGATTGAATATGTCAACTCGCTTCCAAGAGTATATTGAGAATCGCATTGTTAATCATAAAGCTATATCAGTGCCTGAAAAGCATGTGCTTGAAGTCATTGATAGGTTTGACATTGGGTCTAAGGCAGTTTTGATTTATGTAGATGATGTTAAGTTTGAAATTTATGATGTAGCGATAAATGGGAGTGCTCGCCCTTCTCGTTTTCACTTTGATGGAGTTGGCAAAGAAATACCTCATCGACTAGGGGAACTATTTCAGAATTATGATGAACGGGGCAAGCAATATGATTGTCTCTTTGTCGAGTCTCGTGAGGATGCTAAGATCATCTTTGATTCATACTTCAACAAGTTTCTTGACATTGACAAATTATTGAATGAGGTCAACAATGAGA
>NZ_PUED01000364.1 GCF_003024925.1 Paramuribaculum intestinale | reverse complement strand
GTGCATGTCGGCATTACCCGTCAGCCATGAGAAAACCACTACCTCCCAAAAGTTGACAACATCCAATAGCGGAGCCGCCGAGTATTGCTTTATCAATTTCGCAATACGCTCGTATGAACCTTTATATTTATCCTCGGTCAGACGCTCCGACAACTGGCACATATCCTCCATAGCAATCTTGTCGCCATTCTTGGTGCGATCAACGCGGTGGGTTATGTAGCAGAGTTCGCCATCGGCAAAGCGAATCAGCGAATGTGGCACAGTTTTGATTCCTGCCGCTTCCGCCAAATGCATAGTCAGGTCTTCATTCTCCGGAAGATTGGCAAAACGGTCGGTCTGAGGTTTGAGGATAAACCGTCCCCACAGCCCGACAATGGTGAAGCGTTGCGGCTCTCCGGCATGGCCCCTTGTAATGTCAAGCGACAGTTTTGCCTGCGCACCGGTCACAGTGGTGCTTGCAGAAACAATCTCCCGTGCCAACTCCTTGATATTGGCTCTGGTATATGGAAGCACCGGAACGGTTGTCGATTCAAATATTTTGCGGGCGCACGACTTATGATAATCCACCTCGCCATCAGCGAGCGGTTTATAGCAATATAAACAATTCATAATTCATAATGCATAATGCATAATTACTTAGAATTAAATGTTGATTTTACTATTGAAGTAAGAATTTTAAGTAATTCTCGACAATCAGTGAGAATGCTGTCTTTCTCAGCGTTTGACAAGTACTCTGATTCACCTAATAGCTCAATCCAATATTCAGATTCGCTGGCTTCTTTCAAAGCAATATTCATTTTTGCTCCAAAATCCTGCTTACTTTGACCTCTTATTGCCTCTTTGACATTTGCACCAATGCTTGTTCCGCTACGTAATAATTGTTTAGATAAGACATACTCTTTTTTATCTTCACACAAGTAGCGATAAAGCTTTATAACCCTTAATGCAAATTGCTTGCTTTTATGCACAATTAAATTATCTTCAGACTGTTTCATCTTTGCGTTATGTTTTGTCATTATGCATCGTGCATTATGCATTGAATAGAGACATTGCCGATGCAATCCTTGCAACAGGCAAGGAGGAGTGAAAATCTGTCACGGTCAGATATTTTCCAGCTCTGCTCAGCTATGT
>NZ_PUED01000363.1 GCF_003024925.1 Paramuribaculum intestinale | reverse complement strand
CTTCTATGTTGTATTCCAAAATTCTCGTTGAGATTTAGAAAAGATTAACGTTAAAAATCAATTGCTTATGTTTCTGTGCCGATTGTGTAGGCACAAAAGAGTCATGATCGAGGCCTCTGCCCCAATCAAATAACCGGCAATCGGTTAGAGCCCGAAATGCCTTGTAGTAAAAAAAGTCCTATCAGGCAAACTTCTATCAGTCACGCCCCATCGGGCTGACAGTTTACTTATTCAGCATAATAGGAAAGACGCCACAACCTTTCTTTTAGATGCAGCCAAGGCTCATCAAGGAGGCGAGAGTAGCCGTCTTACTGTATTTGCCTATAAGACTTTTGTGTGTCGCATTATCTAACGGCATTCATATCTGCGGTTTGATTTCAGTACGGAAAATATTATGTTGGAGAGCTTGCGGGCTATCCGGATTATGGCTTCCTGCGACTTCATTCCGCGGGTGCACAATGCGCCGAACTTTGCGGAGAGTTCCGCGTCGTGCCGTATGGCTATCCATGAGGCCTCGACTATTTTTGGACCGAGGAATTTGTTTCCCCGGAAAGTCTTCTCACCGACGTATTCCTTGTCGCCGCTTGATGACATCATCGGCACGAGTCCGAGGAACGATGCGAACTGGCGCTGGTTACTGAAGCGACCGATGTCATCAATCTCGGTAAGCAGGCTCATGGCAATTGTCGAACCAATGCCGGGAACCGACATCAGGATGCCGTATTTCTCGGCATACCTGTCGCTGCGCGCCAGCGAGCGCAATCTGCGGTTCACATCAAGGAGGCGTTCCCTGTAATGGAGTACCTCGGCAATGAGCAGGTCAAGCGAGACCCGGGTGTCGGAGAGCAACCGCACGTCATTCTGCAACCACGTTATGAAACTTCTTGTCCAGTGGCGGTTGCTTCGGAAATATTCTTCGGGGTACTCCACGCCGTTGTTGTACAGCAGATGCTTGATTCTGGATTTTATGCCGCCGGAAAGCTTCACAATAGTGGCGCGGTGGCGTACCAGCGCACGGTCGTCGAGGCTGTCCTTCGAGTGAATGTACACACTGCCGAGCTCGCCGCGCATAAGGGCTTTGGCCAGCTTTTTTGAATCCACCGGGTCTGACTTCGAGACCTTTTCCTTCTGGGTGGTCGGAACGTCAGC
>NZ_PUED01000362.1 GCF_003024925.1 Paramuribaculum intestinale | reverse complement strand
TGGGTAAGAGTCCATTGCAAAGCCTTCACTTTGCCGAACTTACCCTCTTTCTGAGCTTTTACAATACGCGCTTGTAGCTTACTGACCGCTTTCTCACACTTGTTCCAATCAATGTTTTCCCAAGTTGATTCCTTGTGGTCAGAAGATGCACACGAGTTTTTAGGCCCGTCCATTTGCTTTTCTTCTTTCATAAGTTCTAAAAGTTATCTTGTAAAATGTTACCATATCGGAAGTCTGCACACTTTCGTGTCGGATGATGTGGCTCATTGCCATACATGGCAATGAGGTCAATCCGTATCCGCTCCGTTACAGAGCGGCATTCGCTTTCTCCGACTTTCCTTTACCTACATACCATTGTACCTCCCTTGCGTTCGGCCTACCATGATTGCTCATGGAGATATATAGGCTTACCGTGTTCTGCATCAGTGCCGATGACGGTTTAGGCTCTGCCTCTCCACCGGTGGCTCTGTTGTTCGCGTAACCCCAAAATGCACAGGGTTATCCGGCCACACACCGTTTTGGTTCAAGCTTGTAAGCATTAGTAAGCTTGTTCGACTTAACGATGGTTCTGACAGTTCACTTGCGTTAGCCGTGCCGTCAAGCCAAGCCCCCTAACCGCATAATGCTTGCGGTTCTTGAAGTCCCCTCACGGTTCATTCTCGACCCTTTCGGGAGGGTTACCTTGTCCGAGCAGCTTAGTACATCATAAGACGCACCTGCCGTAGGCTACTATTGGCGAAACAATAGGTCAACTCTTTTCACTCCTCTGAATGAACGGCTGACAGCCACTGATGCAACTTTTCACGTCACACGCTCTTGAAATCGTAGATGTATGCGCTATATCCTTTCTCTATCATCTGTTTGATGAAATTATTGACGACTGCGTATGACTTACCGGAGCCGGGGGTGCCAAGCACTATCGAGGCGCGAAACGGATTCACCACGTTTATCCAGCCCTTGTTCCACCGTCTTTTATAGTAGAACCGGGTGGGCAGATTGATTGAATATTCATTTTCCATCAGGCGTGTTTCCTGCTGGAATGATTCATTCTCATCATTGAAACGGTCATCCATCATATTGTTTTTCAGCAATCGGCTCATCCATACGCCCCCCAACAGAAGGCAGACAAAGCCTGTTGCTGTTGTGACG
>NZ_PUED01000361.1 GCF_003024925.1 Paramuribaculum intestinale | reverse complement strand
CCTTATATCTGTCGCTCCCGGCACTATTCCAAAAGCTATACCGAGGATTCAAGTCTTTACCGCATCTACCACAGCAATTTGCCCCGTTAGGATTATTAGAGAAACCGCAGGAATTACATTTTTTTGCCATAATATTTTAGAGAGTATCAGAGGTTAATTGAATCTAAACGCGGCCTTGATCGTAGACCAAAATGAACCATATTTGACATTTTTTAAATAATAAAGTTCTTCTTCTAATTTCCGAATCCTTAGTTGTTTTTGAAAAACTTCGTTTCGCAGCATATTAATTTCATTCTGTTCAATAACGACATAATCCTTGTACGTGTTATATTCCTTATCGGACATATCCAGTTTGAGCGGCGCACCGCATTTTCCACAATAATGAATTTTCTCTAAAGGGATGTCTTCTGGAGTCATGAAATGACAAATGTGACATCTTCTCTCAGAGTCAAGTTTTAGTTTTAATCGTTCGATTAATCCAAGCTCCATTAATTTAGTTATAATTGAGGTCTTCGCAGTTATTTGACAATATTGAGTAATTCTCTAAGAAATTGTTTTTTTGTCCGAAACAAGCTATTACCTTCTTTTTCTTCTTTTAAAATGAGATCCTTAAGTTTATCATAAAGTTTTGCATTCTCCAAAGTTCCTTTACTTACAACGGCCCACTCGATTGGACTGGAGGGTGTATAGCCAAATACTCTTGACAGAACATCTGTTTTAGGACCCATTTCATAGAATTCACCCTTCTCATTCCAAACTGGCCAGCGATTGAAATATTGTAGTGGATGCCCACATTTACCGCAATAATGATCATCAATATCATTTTGAGTAAATTGACAAACCTCACATCTTAATCCATTCATTATAATTAATTCAGTTTTTGAGGTATAGAAATATGTATCAGCTTAACGCCCGACCATGGCAATTTCTATATTTTTTCCCGCTACCACAAGGGCACATGTCATTGCGCCCGATGTTATTACCCTTAGTCTTCTTGGCGGAATTATCGGCTAATGACTTTACAACTTCACTGATTGTGTTACTTGTTAGCCTTGAGCCACATTTTCCACAAAATTTGGCATTTGAAGGATTTCCAGTAAACTTACAGTTAGGACAGATCATACTTTTCACTCTATTGTGTATGAATTTCTC
>NZ_PUED01000360.1 GCF_003024925.1 Paramuribaculum intestinale | reverse complement strand
GCGACTCCATATAGCGGTTAAACTCCTTGTCGTCATGCGAATAGTCGTGGATAAGGCGACGCAGTTCAACCGTAGGTGCGAACAATTCAATATCCGACTTGCTCCACTTGGCTGCATCCGCCAACTCGTTGGCATCGTTGAGAATACACTTCAGCCCACCGAACCCGGCATACTTGCGCAGTATCTCTCGCTCTTCGGGAGTCTGCGCTGTGCGTCCGGCAACACCGAGCTTCAGGACAAGCCTGATAGCCTCGATGTTGTCGCGCATGGTCTGTAAACGGTTAAAGGCCATATTCGTCGAAATATTCGGTAATCCTACCGGTGATTACCAGTTTGAAAATCACACCTTCGTTGGTGTTGAGGTATTCCTCGCTCAGTTCCACATCCTTGAACTCCTGCTGCAATTCTTCCAGTAGCGTATAAGTCCAGAATTCGATGGAACGTTCATCGAGAGAAATATGGTCTGAAAATTCGTCTGCAAGTATGCCGCTTACAAAATCGTATGGCGAAATCTCAAAGCCATCAAGCAGACGGGCAATGGCTTTCTCGGAGGACACAAAGACTTCATCCCCGTCCAGCCTTGATTCCACATAGGTGTCAGTCGCAGCTTCGGCGCGTGCGGCAATCAGCAGGTCATCATCAGCTTCGGGGAAATGGTGCACCGTCAGGTAACGGCGCAGATACAGATTATAATAGTCGAGGTCATAGCCCCGGCCATCATTCTTTCTTTTCATAAAAAGTGTGGGGGAAATTTTAGGGCGTGAATACTTTCACACTGCAAAGAAAATCATACTCAAAGACTCAATCATTATTTCCGGATACTATGGTACTCGGTAGCCTCGCAATGCCTCAATGTGACGCGACAAACGACATTTTCCATTCAAACCCTGTTCAGACATACTTTTGAAGTCCATAAATCGCCTGTTTTTCAAATAATTATATAAGGTTAATACCCCAAAAATCAGCCTGTTTAAATTATATATGCTTTATTATCAATTAGATAAAATTTGAAATAATAGTGTTTTGGGGTACTCTCCCGTCGTGGGGTAGCAGGCTCGCTAATTTTGCATCGTAATCGAAAACGAAACGCAAAATGAAGAAAACTGAAATTGACTATAACGATGTGGGAACATTCCCGAAGTTTGCCAAGGCCTCGATAAGAATCATGCTTGAGATGCTCAGGTGC
>NZ_PUED01000036.1 GCF_003024925.1 Paramuribaculum intestinale | reverse complement strand
CTTTATAACAGTTATTAACCGGATGTTTAGCAAAAAAGACCCGTGCGCATAGGGCACGAGCGCTAACACCCAATAAACGACAAAAGAAATGCCAAGATCAGTAAATCATGTAGCTTCAAGAGCTCGCAGAAAGAAAATCTTAAAACTCACCCGCGGTTACTTTGGCTGCCGCCGCAATGTGTGGACCGTTGCCAAGAACACCTGGGAAAAAGGTCTTACCTACGCTTACCGCGACCGTAAGGACAAGAAGGGCAATTTCCGTGCTCTCTGGATCCAGCGTATCAACGCTGCCGCACGCATGGAGGATCTCAGCTACTCGAAGCTCATGGGTCTTATCCATAAGGCCGGAATCGAGATCAACCGCAAGGTGCTTGCCGATCTCGCTCTCAACAATCCCGCCGCATTCAAGGCTATCGTAGAGAAGGTGAAGAACGCCTGAACAGCAGCCTCAAGCCGTATGGCCGGTGAAGATCGGTGAATTACGGTTGTGAATACACTTATAAGGCATGACGCCGCAGTCTGATGATTGCGGCGTCATCTGTTTTATGGTTCTATCGGAGTGATGTGGCGGATCATGGATATGTCGATACGGGTTCCGTTGGATAACCTTACAGTACGTTGCACAGGATCAACCGAGATAATGGAGTCGCTGACGGTCACGATACGGCCTCCGCTTTTGTGACTGTCAGGCTCAAGATATGTGATCGATGCTTTGCGCGAGTGTGAGTCCAATATTGCCGCGAGCGCATTGTCAAGCCATACGCGTTCGTCGTCGGCCAGATCATCAGGATGGTCGGTATATCGGGCTGTTTCCTCCAGCACGTCGCTATGGCCGGGAAGAGCTGCAAAGGGAGCGAACTGCGCGGCTCTCGCTCTCATGGACATTTGCGGATGGACCGGGCTGACGTGGTGTGGCCGGAACAGTATGTCGGCATATGGATGACCATGCAGGGTGTGGACGGTTGGATTGTCTTGTCGGTTGTTATCTTTATTCATGGTGTCCTCCTATCTGGCGGTTGCGAAGCCGCTGTGTGGCACCTTCGGCAAAGTTGAGTCCTTTTAATATGGAGTTTTTTCCGTAGGCTTTTTTTATTTTCAACATAGCTTCCTGAAGCAATCGCTCACGCTTCTGATGCATGATCCCGGCTTCTATATCCGTCGGACTGAACAGCTCGAGCTGAATGGCTTTGTCGCCGGCATTGGATTTCAGTGATTCGTCGGTGATATCGGCTGCTGTGATCGTGATGCGTCTGACAAGCATATCCTTTCTCACTATGCGATCGTAGAGTGTCGCGGCGGCAGTGGAGATTTCCTCGGACGATGATGTAGGATATGCAAACGTTGTGGAGCCGTGGGATGATACAGGCACCGTACGGCCAAATCTGTCACGTTTGACAGGAATGTCGTCAGATTGGTTCTGATATGGCGATGTGGCGTCGTAGCCTATGTGGAGCACGATCTGGCTTGTGACCATCTTCATGGCTACAAGTTTCAGCCCCATGGCATCGGCCATCTCTCTGACCACGATCCGCGCTTTGCCGGTGTCGTAGGGGCAGGTGAGTACCTGACCGCTGCTTATGGATCGGCTTTCGGGTCTGTAGGCCTTAATATGTCGTATTTCCACCGGTTCCCATCCCCAGGCGTGGTCGATAAGCAGCTCGGCATTGACACCGAACATGTCGTAGAAGAGCTTCTCGTTGGTAAGCGATATGCGGGCTATCTGGCCCATGGTATCGATGCCGTATGGTGCCAGGCGGCGGGCGATGCCGCTGCCTATGCGCCAGAAATCGGTTATGGGTTTATGATCCCAAAGCATTGACCGGTAGGAAAATTCGTCGAGTTCGGCTATTCTGACTCCGTCGGCATCCGGCGCCATCTTCTTGGCTACAATATCCATGGCTATCTTGCACAGATACATGTTGGTTCCTATTCCGGCGGTGGCAGTGACGCCAGTAGCGGCAAGCACCTCCCGGATCATCCGCATGGCGAAATCGTGAGCGGTGAGATTGTATAGGCGCAGGTAGTCGGTGGCATCGATAAACACTTCGTCGATAGAGTAGACGTGCATGTCATCGGGCGACACATGGCGCAGATAGATGCTGTAGATACGGCTGCTGTAGTCGATATAGTGTGCCATCCGCGGCGGCGCTACGATGTAGTCTACGGCGAGACTGGGGTCGGCGTCAAGTCTCGCGGCCGAATATGACCGTCCGCTACATCCGCTGCCCGTACGCTTACGGTTGGTTTCTCTGACCTTCTGTTCCACTTCAAACAGGCGTGGCCGTCCGCCCAGCCCGAGGCGTTTTAGCGATGGTGATACTGCCAGACATATGGTCTTGGATGTGCGACTCGCGTCGGCCACGACAAGATTTGTGTCGAGCGGGTCAAGACCTCGTTCGACGCATTCCACTGATGCGTAAAACGATTTCAGGTCAATAGCTATGTATTGGCGCGCTGACTGATCCATTGTCCGAAGTCAGTCTTTCCATTTTTCTAATGTGAAGAGGAATTCGAGTCCGCCCATCGGGCCGTTGTGTACTGAAATGCTTCCCCCAAGAGCCTCGACGGTGTTTTTGACGATGGGCAGTCCGAGTCCTGTCCCACCGACCTTGCGCGAGCGTCCGGCATCGATCCGGTAGAAACGTTCGAAGAGATGAGGCAGATGCTGCGGATCTACACCGGTGCCGTTGTCGTAGAAACGGAATGTGTAGTAGCGCTCGGATTCGACTATCAGGTCGAGTCCCATTTCGGTTCCGCCGGAGTGGATAGCGGCGTTTTTGATGAGGTTGGAGATCATTCCGGTGAGGAGAGTGGCATTTCCTCTGATCATGCAGTCGAGGGGCAGATTGTAGCTGAACTTCATGTTGCCGTTGATTCCTGATGCAGTCAGGTCGTTTTCGATAGTGAAAACGATGTCGTGGAAGTCGATTTCCTTTACCGGTATATTTCCAGTGCCTTCTTCAAGGCGTGTCATGGTGGATACATCTCCGAGCAGGATGCACAGGCGTTCCACGTTGTCCTGCGCGCGGCTTATGAAGCGTTGCCTTGTGGGTGTGTCCATGTCGGGGTTTGACGCGATGGTGTCGAGGTAGCCTTTGATGACTCCTACAGGCGTTTTCAGCTCGTGGTTGATGTTGTTGGTGAGCTGTCGTTTTATGCGGGCTTTTTCCTCTACTGCATGAAGGGCGATCTTGTGCTCGCGTTCGCTTTTCTTGACAGCGTCGGCTTTGTCGCGGTAGAGCTTGATGATCTTTCGTGATATGTCGCCGAGTTCGTCGTGGGGGAAGTCGGTTTCGTCGACGGTCTCGATGTTGTCGGCGGCTTTGGTGGCGAAGTCGCGCAGTAGTCCGATGTTTTTTGTCAGATATCGTGTGGAGAAGTAGCAGATTCCTCCCATGGCCACGAATATCACAAATATGATCCAGAAGTTGGTATTGGCTCTGATGGCCTCGCCGATGGTCATGGTGTAGGGTACGGTAGTCTGCACGTAGATCTTCCCGTCGTTGCTTTTCAGTGCGGCGGAGTAGAAGAACTGGTCGTCTTCCTGATATTCGTTTGATCCTTCGCCGGTGGCTTCGGCTTCGCGGAATTCGGCGCGTTCGGCGGCTTCCGAGAAGTCCTGTATGATGGGTGTGTCGCCGGCATTGTAGATCAGTCGCCCCTCCTTGTCGTAGACGCATACCGAAATGCCTTCGTACATGGAGTTGGCGAAGTAGTCGTTGATGAAGTTCATGAACGGCCGCATGTCAATGTCGTTTTTATAGGCATTGATGATGCGGCTGTTGATAAACTTCAGTTCCTTGCTGATCTGTTCGGTGCGTATGGCCGATTCATGTTTATACTGCTGATACAGCAGTACGAGCATGCCGGTCCACATCAGTACCAGCATGGGGATGAACAGTCGCCAGCGGTAACTAAACTGTCTCTTTGAAGCCATATCCGAAACCGAGACGGGTCACGATGTTGTCGCCGTAGCTTCCTATCTTTTTGCGCAGACGGGCTATGTTGGTGTCGATGGTACGGTTGGTGACCACGACATCGTTTGACCACACATTGCGTATTATCTCTTCGCGCGAGTGGATGCGGTTGCGGTGGGATATAAGGAATAGCAGTATGTCAAATTCGGTCTTGGTCAGGTTGATCTCCTGGTTGTTGAGATAGCATAGTTTTTCGTTGCGGTCGATACGCAGACCGTTGAATGTGATGTCGGGCTCGTAGATGCTTTTGGGAGCCGACATTGTCCACTGGCGGTGGGACTGGCTGCGACGGAGCACGGCTCTTACGCGGGCAAGCACCTCGCTTATGACAAAAGGTTTGGTGATATAGTCGTCAGCGCCGATATTAAGCCCCATGACGGTGTCGTCTTCTCCGTTGAGAGCCGAGCAGAATATAATGGGGGTGGTTTCGGTGGCTGAGCTGTTGCGGATGCGTTTTGCAAAATCAAATCCGCTGAGCCGTTCCATCATTATGTCGACAATCATCAGAGAATATACCGAGAGGTCAAGCGTGAGCGCTTCTTCGGCACTGTACGCGCAATTGACCTCATATCCTTCTTTTTCAAGGTTGAATTTGAGTATTTCGCAGAGTGATTCTTCGTCGTCTATTACCAGTATTCTGTTGTTCATTGTCGTTTAGGAAATATAGATGATGTGAATGCTTCGTTCTTGCGATGTAAAGTTACTAATTATATAGGCATCGGCGGCGTTAATGTGTGTTAAAACGGCGATATGCGCGAACCACTCTCCTATGGTGGTGTTATGATAGTATAATTACTATATTTGCACTGTGTTTTTTCATGGTATTAGATTTAAGGTTAAAAAAAATGGTTTGTCGGGATGACAAACCATTTTTTTATGTCAGCTTTGTTTGCAAAGCGGCTTGGCGCACACTCACGAGCGGATGTGCGATGGATCAGAGAGTCGAGTACTGCCGTGAGTAGCGCAGCATTTGTTCGGGATACTGTTCGGTGTAGGTGACCGTCACATCGACAGGGTTGCCGGCATCATCACGCACTACTTCGTAACGAGGATTGACAAATCCCTTATAGGGTGCTATCGAGAGGTTGGAGTAGCGGTCGAGGATCTCCTTGTGGAGCTGTGGGTCGACTTTCACTGCGTATTTTTCGACGAGTGTTTCACCCGCCTCGTAGTCACCTTCGCTCTTGATGCGCTGTACTTCTCCGAGCAATTCTCCGAACAGTCGGCGCAGGGCTTCGTAATCGTTGACCGTGAGCACGGTCTTGCCGTTGATCTTGTCGAGTGATGCGACGTTGGCTTCCTTTCCATGATCGAGCACCCATTCGCTTATAAGCTTGCGGTTGCGCATGTGGGCTTCCTCCACGTCCTTGCCCGGTTCGATGCGCATGAGCTGTGTCATGAGGCCGTTGAGCAGATAGTGATAATATTGTGCTTTATAGGCGTCGGGGTTGTCAAGCAGACCGAGTTCCACAAGCTTGGGATCGGCCAGATAATAGAGGGCGAAGAGATCGGCGCGAGCTTCCTCGAGAGTCGAGCCATGGGCTTTCAGGGCGTCGGGATCCACTCCGGGCAACAGTCGGCCAGATGCATGACCCAGACATTCGTGCAGATCGGTGTGCAGATTGTCGGTAATAAAAAGATACTTATCTATGAGCGCTCTTGTGGCGGTGTCGGGCACGAATTCCTCGTTGAAGCCGTTGCCGTGCGATGCGGCGTCGTAGGCCTGTGTGATGTTCTCGATTGTCACCGACTTGGATCCGTGGCTGGCGCGTATCCAGTTGGAGTTGGGCAGGTTGATGCCTATGGGTGTAGCCGGATATGAGTCGCCGGCGAGTATGGCGGCAGTGATCACTTTGGCAGTCACTCCCTGCACTTTGTCTTTGCGGAAGCGGGGATCGACAGGCGAGTGATCCTCAAACCACTGGGCATCGGAGCTGATGGCTTCGGTGCGATGTGAGGCTTCGAGATTCTTGAAGTTGACAATCGATTCCCATGAACCGGTCATGCCGAGAGGGTCATCGTAGCTTTCGATGAATCCGTTGATGAAGTCGACACGCGAATCGGTATCGCCCACCCATAGTATGGAGTACTCGTCAAAGTCTTTGAGGTCGCCCGAGCGATAGTAGGCTATCAGCTTGTCTATGACCGATGCCTGAACGGGGTTTTCGGCATATTGACGGGCTTTTTCGAGCTGATCGACGATCCGTGATATAGCTTCGGAATAGACTCCTCCGATCTTGTAGGTCTGCTCCACGATTTTACCGTCGGAGTCCTTTACCACGCGTGTGTTGAGTCCGTGCATTACCGGTGTCAGGTCGGTCGAATCCTTGCGGGAGGCGTAGTATTGCTCCACTTCGGCCTGTGTCACTCCGTCGTAGAGATTTACGGCTGAGGTGAGTATCAGATCCTCCCCGGCCACCTGATTGACTTTTTTAGGCATGAACGCCGGATCGAATATGTAGCGGAGCAGCTGATCCTTGTCGGCTGGTCGTTTGTCGTCAGGCAGCGCGGCGATCTGTTTTTCCATGAAGTCGCGGCTGAAAGCGGGCACGAACTTGTCCATGGAGTAATGATGGTGGTTGCCGTTGGCAAACCATACCTGTTTGAGATATGTTTCAAACGCCTTGTAATCGTCCGAATTGCGGTCGCCGTCATAGTTGCTGTAAATGTTTTCGAGCAGGTGGCGGAGCGAGAGATTGTATCGGTTGTTCTGATCCCACAGTATATCGCGTCCGGCGAGTGCGGCTTCGGTCAGATGATAAACGAGCATTTTCTGGCGAAGCGACAGTGATTCGAAGTCGGGCACTTTGTAGCGGAGCACCTGAATGTCGGCAAAACGGTCGACTACATAATCGAAGTCGTCGGCCATGGCCGGAGATGCGAGCGATGAAGCGGCTATGGCTATTGCCAGTGTGGCGGTTTTTATTTTTTCCATAATTGTAAGATTTGACATTGATGGGGTTATTCGACGTAAAGTATCAGTCCTTTGAGGTATTCGCCTTCGGGATGATATATATTGACAGGATGGTCGGCGGGCTGTGTGAGCTGATGCAGTATTCTCACTTTACGCCGGCTCTCGGCTGCAGCCGAGAATACCGCGAGCCTGAACTGTTCGCGGGTGATGGCCTGTGAGCACGAAAATGTGAACAGTATGCCTCCCAGGGCGATTTTGGCGAATGCCTTGGCGTTGATCCTCTGATAGCCGCGCAAAGCATTGCGTATGGCGCTGCGGTGTTTGGCGAAAGCCGGCGGATCAAGCACTATCAGATCGTAGGCTCCATGCGGCATATCGGTAAGAAATTTGAATGCATCTTCGGCGTGCGAGCGGTGGCGTGTGTCATCGGGAAAGTTGAGATGTATGTTGGCATCGGTCAGTGTGACCGCTTTGGCCGAACTGTCGACAGAGTCGACGCTCAAGGCTCCGCCGCGCATGGCGTAGACCGAAAATCCGCCGGTGTAGCAGAACATGTTTAGCACACGGCGTCCGGCGCTATATCTTTCAAGCAGCGCACGATTGTCGCGCTGATCCACGAAAAATCCGGTTTTCTGTCCCTTAAGCCAGTCGACATGGAATTTCAGTCCGTTTTCTGTCGCTACATTGCCGGCGTAGGCTCCGATGATATAGTCGTTTTGCGGATCAAGGCGGGCTTTGAACGGCAGTGTGGTTTCGGATTTGTAATAGACGTTGGATATACCGGCTTCAGGCAGGCTCACCAAAGCGCGTGCTATGATGTCGCGCGCAAAATGCATGGCAGGAGAGTGGGCCTGCACCACAGCTGTGGGTCCATAGACATCCACTACAAGTCCCGGAAGGAAATCTCCTTCGCCGTGTACGAGTCTGTAGGCATCGGTGTCGGGGCGTATGACGCCTATGGTCTTTCGCATTATCCAGGCCTGTCGGAGCCGTGATGCGTAGAACGGTTCGTCGATAGGTTCGTCGGCCGACGACAGCATTCTGACGGCGATGGATCCGATCTGAAAATGTCCGGTGCCGAGCAGTCGGCCGTCGGATGCAGTCACCGTCACCGTATCGCCCTCTTCGAGGCCGTCGGGCAGTATGTCGATGGCTCCGGAGAATACCCAGGGGTGGAAACGGAGCAGTGATTCCTCTTTGCCTTTGCGCAGAGTTATGTTCTTGTAGCGGGTCATTGTCAAAATTATCGGGTGGGTTTATTTGAATGCACGGAATATGTCGTTGCCGTTGGCGTAGACGAGCAGCAGCAGGAGGAACAGCATTCCGGCGTATTGTGCGTATTCCATGACTTTTTCATTGGGCTTGCGGCGCGAGATGATCTCGTAGAGCAGGAACATCACGTGGCCTCCATCAAGTCCAGGTATGGGAATTATGTTCATGAACGCAAGAGCTACCGAAAGAAATGCCGTTATCTGCCAGAATCCATACCAGTCCCATTTTTCAGGGAACAGGCTGCCGATGGCTCCGAATCCGCCGATGCTCTGCGCACCCTCGGATGTGAACACGTATTTCATGGAGCTGACGTAGTTGGCCATAGTTCCGGTGCCGTTTTCCCATCCTTTGGGGAATGACTGGAACAGACTGAAATGCTGGCGAACGGTGGGGTAAATTTCTGTAATGGGCTTCAGCTGAAAGCCGAGTTTGCCACCTTCGGTCGGTGTGGCTTCAACAGTCATGGTCTGTCCGTCGCGCATCAGCGTGATCTGTGCCTTGCGGCCGGCTTTGGCGAGAAGCGCCGGAACAAGTTCGGTAAAGGCCGGAGTAGCGGTGGAGTCAACGGCGATGATACGGTCGCCCTCCCTGATGCCTGCTTCGGCGGCGGGGCCACCGGGTTGCAGTCGGCCGACAAATGCCGGCACACGGAACGACATGAATCCTCCGCGTTCGTTGATCTTCAGAATGAAGTTTTCGGGTATGGCGATGCTTACTGTGTCGCGATGGTCGCGGAGCACATCGACTTTCGATGCCGAGGCTATTACGTAGGCGAAGTCACCTGTGGATGAGTCGATCTCTTTGCCGTCGGCTTTAAGAGGGATGTCGCCGTTGCGGAACCCGATAGTCCGGGCTTCCTCTACGAAGTCCATGCCTTCATAGGCTTCCTGCAGAGGTATGTAGGCTGATCCCCAGTGCCATGCTATGCCGGCATATATGATGATGGCCAGAATGAAATTGAACATTACGCCGCCAAGCATCACAAGCAGACGCTGCCATGCCGGTTTAGCCCGGAATTCCCATGGTTTTTCGGGTTGTGCCATCTGTTCTTTGTCCATCGATTCGTCGATCATTCCGGCGATCTTCACATAACCTCCGAGCGGCAGCCATCCGATGCCATACTCAGTGTCGCGCCAGGAGGGCTTTTCATTGGCTTGTGCGTCGGTCGCGCGGTCTTTTTGGCGCGGTTTCCACTTCACAAGCGAGAACCACGGATTGAAAAACAGATAGAATTTCTCGACCTTTATGCCGAAAATGCGTGCGAAGATATAGTGGCCGCACTCATGTATGATGACCAGAAAGGCCAGTGCCACAATGAGCTGTGCCGCTTTGATGAGAAATGATTCCATTTTATGTCAGAGTATAGTATGTGACTTAGAGTGTTTTTATTATTTCGTCGGCTTTGGCTCTCGCCTCGCTGTTGACAGCTACGTAGTCATCGTAGCCGGGGGCGGGTACAAATGTGGTGGCCATGCGGGTCTGTTCGATGACCTGATAAATGTCGGTAAACCGGATGCGCCCGGCCAGGAATGCCGCTACAGCCACTTCATTGGCTGCATTGATGGCGCAAGCGGCGGTGCCTCCGTGCTCAAGAGCGGTGTAAGCCAGTCCGAGGCAAGGAAATTTCGACATGTCGGGCCGGAAGAATGTCAGCGCAGCATAATCCTCGATTCTGAGCCGTCGTTCGTGGCTGTCGATACGTGTGGCGTCGCCAAGCGCATAACGGATTGGCAGATGCATGTCGGGTATGCCAAGCTGTGCCTTTACTGCGCCGTCGCAGAACTGTACCATGGAGTGGATGATGCTCTGCGGATGTACCACAGGTTCGATACGGTCAGCTTCGAGTCCGAAGAGCCATCGTGCTTCTATGATCTCAAACGCCTTGTTCATCATTGTCGCCGAGTCTATGGTGATCTTGTTGCCCATGCTCCAGTTGGGATGACGAAGGGCGTCGGCCACGGTTACATCGGCGAGCTGCTCTTTGGTGTGGTTGCGGAACGGTCCGCCGGAGGCGGTTATTATCAGACGGTCGACAGTGGCGGGATCTTCTCCCACCAGACACTGGTAGATGGCCGAATGCTCCGAATCCACAGGCAGGATCCGGCTCGCGGATGCTGAGAGCAACCGGTCGATCAGTTCACCTGCCACAACGAGTGTCTCTTTGTTGGCCAATGCGATGTCTTTGCCGGCGCGGATAGCTCTGATGGTAGGTTCGAGTCCGCTGTAGCCTACCGTGGCGGTGACCACAGTGGAGAAGTCGTCACGCTCCATGGCGTCGGCGATGGCCTTCGCTCCTGCAGCGGTGGCTATACCAAGTGGAGAGAGGGCGTCGCGCAGTTCGGCGTACTTGCTTTGGTCGGCAATTATAGCCAGTGCGGGTCGGTGTATGCGAGCCTGTTCGATCAGATCGTTCACGCGCGTGCCGGCAGCGAGCACCGTCACCTTGAACCGGTCGGGGCACTGGCGTGCTATGTCGAGCGTCTGTGTGCCTATCGATCCGGTGGAACCTATTATCGCTATGTTTTTTATTGTCTGTGTCACTTTAAGGTCAATAAGTAACTCTCTAAAATAGTTTTTATATCAGTAACCCGTGGCCTGCTGCGGCGCTTTTTGCGAGTCACTTATTACTGCAAAGTTACGCAAAAACGCCGGATTCTGCAGCAAAGTGACGAAAAACACGGCTGCCAATGATGACTTTGGTGGTTGTATGATGCTGAATTACTGTTGTATCGATTGTTTACTGGCGTGTCTTCAACCTGATGTTTTCTCCGACATATTCGATTGTGTCCGACGATTTCATATCGGTCAGCACTCTTTGGAATGCAGCGTCGATATTTGTGCTGCGACGTGAGAAACCGAGTTTTCTCGACGCCATGAATATCAGGTCGACGGTGTTTATCGCCACCTGTTCGGTCAGCACTTCGGTAGCGACGTTGGCCAGCTCCACATCGGGGATATCCGAAATGTCACGTCCGGAATCGTAACGGTACCATACATACTCATGGCTGTCATCGGGGCTGATCCACAATGCGTCGCTGTTGTCGGTATAGAACCGATCGGTCTGAATCCGGAGATTTCTGACCATTGCCTGCGACATACGCGGAATATTGCGCAGACTGGAGATGCGGCGGCAGAGATAAGTGAAACAGATCGGTTGTTCGATGGATATGATGTTGTGCATCAGCTCAGCATCAGGCATGTTGATCGCCTCGTCAATGCCAGCAAAGTATCTGACATATTTTTTAGCGGCTGATTTCTTTTTTTCGATCTGCTCGGCCGAAATGTCGAATGCGGGCTTGAGAGAAGGAGTAGCGACGGAGCCGGACTGTGTGTTGATTTTCTCAATGATCCGGTCGATCACCCGCTCCCTGTTGTTGAACCAGTCGACACTCCATACCCGCATTATCTTCCAGTCGAGAGCCGTAAGCACGGCGGGCTGCACTATTTCGCGGTCGCGTGTGGTGTGGGTGTCGCGGTATGCCTCTCCGTCGAGCAGTATTCCGAGGTCGTAGACTCCGAGGCTATCGGGGTTGCATACGGCCACGTCGATACGGAACCGTGAACGGCCGACGTCGGTGGCGACGGCATATCCGCGTTTACGGAGTTCGTCCGCTATCTGTCGGGCTATCAGTGTGCGCTGATGTCCGGCACTTGTAAGTATAGTGGATGGCAATGCCTGTGTTTCGGCATATTGCAGGAAGTGTTTCAGTCCTTCCACGCCGCGTGCCTTGGATCGCCGCAGGTCTATGTCGGACGATTTGAGGGTGGAGAATATATACATTTCATGACGGGCACGGCTCACAGCCACATTCAGCCGGCGTTCGCCTCCGGCATTGTTGAGCGGTCCGAAATTCATGGAGATACGTCCCTCCCGGTCGGGTCCGTAGCCGATGGAGAAGAGTATCACGTCGCGCTCGTCGCCCTGAACGTTTTCCAGATTCTTCACAAAGATAGGTTCAGGCATGGATGAGGCCAGTTCCTGCAGCGATCTGTCGCGATCGAAACGTTCCTGCAGAAGATCCTCAATAAGTCCCTGCTGCATCACATTGAAGGCTATGACCCCGATGCTGTATCGGCGCAGGGCCTCATCATCAATACGCCGCACGATCTCGCTGACAATGGACTCAGCCTCGGCTCTGTTGCTTCGCGAGCCACCTTTGTCGTAGCATCCAGTCACCGGCACATAATGCACTTTGGTGGCTCTGTCGTCGACGGAAGGGAATGTGATGAGCGAGCCGTCATAATATTCATTGTTGGAGAAAGCGATCAGGCTTTCATGACGTGAGCGGTAGTGCCATGAAAGCTGCAGAGAGGGCATGTCGAGTGTCCGGCAGTCCTCAAGAATGCTTTCCATATCGTCAATGCCTGCGTCCTCGGCTTCAACAGTGTTGGCAAAATAGCTTGTGGGGGGCATCTGTTTCGGGTCGCCGACCACAATCAGCGCATTGCCGCGCGCGATAGCTCCGACAGCCTCGCTTGTGGGCATCTGCGACGCTTCATCGAATATCACGAGGTCAAATTTGTCGGCCGACAGATCGATATATTGTGCCACGCTCATCGGACTCATGAGCATACATGGACACAGTCGCGGCATCAGTGTGGGCAGCTGGTCGAAAAGGTCGCGCAGCGACTGCCCGCGGCCTCCATTGCTTATGTTGCGGTTGAGAAGCCCGATCTCGCTGCTGCCGGGAGTGTTGTCGGTCATCCGTGGAATTCCGGCTGCAAGCCGGGCATATAGCTCCTTGCGTGTGATGGTCTGGAATTCGTCGGTCAGACGCCGGTAGGAAGCTATTTTTTCGTCGAAGAGCATCCCTTCGAAAGTGGCAAGGGTGTCCGATCCTTTAATTTTCACGTCGGTCTTGTACTTGAAAAGAGCCTTAAGAAATGCGTTCCTGAGGGCGCTGATGTCGCATGAGCGTGTAGCCAATACGTCGACCACGCATCCGAGTCCCATAGTTTTGAGCCGGTCGCCGTATTCCGACCAGTGAAACCAGTCGCGCATCAGTTCCGGGTGGCTCGACCATCGCCCAAGCTGTTCAGACGCTCGGTCGAGAAGCGAAATATCGGGCATTTCATCCTCGGGAATGTCAATGTTGAGGTGGCGGCGGAGTATATGCCTCAGGTCGTCGATCTTCTCATGCTGCCGCCGGTATGCGGTGAGATTTTCGATAAGCTGATCCACTTCGTCGACAGTGATGAATTCGTTGAACTGCCGGAGATAGTTGATGAAACTGCGTTTGGCGAACATACGCGGAATAAACCATTTTGACTTGGCTCTCCGCCATTCGCGGTGGAGTGTGGCAGGATCTTCGCTGAATATGGCCGGCAGATTGTCGCGAAGCAGCCGTTCGCGTAATGCTTTTGTGTCGGAAAGGGTGCCGGCCTCCTTACGGAGCGTTGTGATCGTGAGAGCATCGTCGGCCATGCGTCGGGTTGCTTCATTTCTGTCTATGACCATGTCGCGGTCAATACAAAGTCCGTTAAGGGGGTGTTCTGACGGCTGTCCGACAAGTTTAAGTACGGCTTCAAAATCACCTCCCAGCAGATCTTCAATCCCTTTGACTCCTTCTTTCTGCAGCAGCGCATCGAGATTGTCGTCAAAAACGAATCCTTCAAGCGGTTCGCTTCCGATCTCTTCGTATCTGATTATGCAGTCGTAGAGCGACAGCCCGTCGATCGTGTCCGGAGTGTGGAGTGCGTCAATATATGCTATAAGCTCCTTCCGTCGGGCAAAAAGCCTGTCGGCCCGGTCGGTAAATTCTGCCGGTGCAACTATATGGACCACTTTCAGAGCTTTTTCCAATTGCTGCAGCACATGGCGTTTGGTGGATTTATTGGAGTGAAGTTCGAGGCAGAACGGATCAAGACCTATGTCGGCCAGACGTTTCTGCACGACACTCAGCGCCGCCATTTTCTCGGCGACGAACAGCACCCGTTTGCCCTGGTAAAGTGCGTTGGCTATCAGATTGGTGATGGTCTGCGACTTACCGGTTCCGGGAGGTCCGTAGAGTATGAACGAATTGCCATTGCTCCCTTCAATGACGGCCGCGATCTGTGAGGAATCGGCCGATACGGGGAGCACCAGATCTGTCGGTGGGACACTTTGGTCGATATTTTTAAGATCCGTCGCTGCGGGCGTGGGAGTCCAAGTCAGTCGGTTGGCAAGCAGGCTATTGATGATGTCATTCTGCGCAAGCTGCTCGCGATGGGTATGGATGTCGTTCCACATCAGGAACTTGCTGAACGAGAAATTTCCGAGCAGGCATTCTTCTTCCACATCCCATCCTTTCTGCTCTTTAAGCGCGTCACGTATGATGGCGAATATCATCCTTACATCGACGCCGCTATTGTCGGCAGGCAATGTGTGCAGACCGTCGATGGTTATGTCGTAGTTCTGACGCAGAAATTCCATCAATGTGATATTGAGCGAAATGTCTTCTTCGCGTGTGCGAATATAATAATTGCTCTTTTTGTAGACCATCTCTACCGGGAGCAACAGCAAGGGCGCATAGCGCGGAATCGTGGACTTGGGTGTTTCAAACCACCGCAGCGCTCCGATAGCGAGATACAGCGGATTGGCACCGGTCTCTTCTATTGTATTGCGTGCTGTACGATAGATATGCTTGAGAATGCTTACAGTTTCCGCTTCGGCTAGGAAAGTGTGGAGCAGATGATGGTGCTCGATGTCATCATGAATAAGATCATGAAGCGGTTCGAACAGTTTCGATCTGACAAATCCGTAGTCGGCCGGCGGCATGGGTAATTCAGTGTCAGGTTTCGACTTGATACAGTATTCCTTTCCATCGTGAAGATGATCCTCTATTCTGTCGATATCGAAAGAGATCAATTGTATAGACCGTCGGCGGAATGACAGATTGAGAAGAGTGTTGCGCAGCGAGAAGTCAAGAAGCTTGCGTTCCCACATATCGAATTTAGTCAGTTCTTTGCCGGTGTTGGCAAGCCGGCTCAGATCAAACCGGTCATGCTCCTTTACATCAAGCAGACATGAGTCATGCTCTACACCGGTGTTGTCGAAGCTCCATGCACCGTTGTTCTCTATTCTGGATGGGAGTGGCAATATCCGTTCGAGGCGGCTTCTCTTGATATCAACAAACAGCTCAAACATGTTGTATTGTGCGAGGTTGGCGTCGGCCATCTTGACAGCCTGCCCGAATGAAGCGTTTTCATGTAAGGCATGTGTGCATTCAATCACAAGCATCTCGTCGATGCCACACGAACATTTTTTTTCTATATATGACGGATCGTCGCATACGCTGCACGGGTAACAGTCGTTGACAAGCCATACGCCGAGATATGCATGGCCTTTTTGAAATATGATCACGCAATTGATGCCTATGGCTTCCAGTACAGTGGCCATAAGCAGTGTCAATTCTATGCAGTTGGCGATTTTAGTGGCCACGACTTGATCCGGCATTGTGATGCGTTGTCCGACAGCCTCATAGCTGGCAGGCACTCCGCGATAGACTATGCCGAGTCCATGTATGGCGGCGAATACTGCTGCCACCTGCTGACGCACGTCGTTACAATCGCCGGTCTGATATTCATTGAGCGATGATGACCCGGTGAGTCGTTTCAGCATTTCGGCGCTTTTCAGCACGATGCTGTTGATGGCCGGGTGATTTGGTGTTATGAATGAGGCGATCGTCTGCGGAAGCGTTCTTATTCCGGTCCAGTGATCGTAGGGCATAAGTTCGATGACGTGTTTTCCTTCGCAGATGACAGCTCCGCGGCTTGTAACAGTCAGAGTGAACTCTGTCACGACTCGTTCAGTGATTGAAGCAAGCTCGGACGCTTCGGGAATAATGCTGAATGTGCCTATCCTGACGGTTTCCCCGGGGTTGATCCCGGCTATGGTTTCGCTGTCATAGCGTGATATGAATTCTCCGGTGCATGACACTGTGATTCCGTCGACCGGTCGCTCCGATATATTGGTCAGCTCTATAGCGTGGCATACGGGGATATGGTTGTGAAACAGCGCATAATTGGCTGTCTGAAGATAGTCGACGCTGATCTGAAGTGGGTTCATTGGGATATATGCTTGAATCTGATGTTTATAAAAAAAGCCAGGACCGGTTCTGCAATAATGCGATATATAGTAGTGGCAGGACCAAACTCAGCAAATTCTTATATATGCAAATTTACACGTTTTTTTTGAAAACTATGCTTCGGACAATCGAAAATGTGGCAGCAATCAGATGGAGCAGAAAAAAGATATGAAAAAAGGAGTGGATATGTCGATCAGCACTCCGTGTATGATCGCCGAGGGAATATAGGATGGGCCACACCATCGGCGTATGGCCGGAAGACATACGTCGACCGATGTCACTCCCGCGGAAGAAATGACGGCCTCCGGACCTAACCATCTCCGGATCAAGGGGGCGCCGACAAGCGTTGTCAGTTCGCGGAAAATGTTGGCGAGCAGAGCCACAGTGCCGAGCTGGGTGGCTATGGCGACGCCGAGAGAGGGTTCTTTGAGTTGGGATACGAGTATGGAAGATAGCGAATAATATCCGCAGGCACTGTTGACGGCCAGACATTCAGCCATATTCCAACGGCTTATGAAAAACGAACCGACAGCGGTGAAAATCAGTGTGCCGCACATTGTGGCGACCGGCAAAAGCACGTCGGTCATACGCAGCGAACGGAGCATGCGTCCCAGGTCGGGATTGGTTCCGATGCCAAGTCCTACCTGAAACATCAGAAAATACAATAGCCAAATCGACAAGCTATGGAATCCATCGATGACACCGGTCAAGCTCCCTGTGATCCATCCGGCAATAAAGCACAGAAGCACTATAATACTACCCTTCATGACTATTATATGGATATAAATAGGCGGATCAACGACCTTTGCGTAATGATTTTTTCAGGATGAATACAGCCGTGAAGCTGCCGGCCAGTCCGAGTGCTGTCAGCGTCACGGCATCGGCCATAACTCCCGCCAGATCGTTGTTGACGGCAGGAGCCGCTCCGACTGTAAATCCGAGCACAAATACCAATATGCACACTGTCACGGTGACCAGTCCGGCGATTTTCGACGGCCATGCATTACTTCGCCATATCCTGCCGACAAGGATGCCGGCAGCCAGAATGCCGATAATTTCAATCATGATCAGAATGGAGTTTTCGGCAAAATTACGAAAAATCAGTGAAGAAACCGAGGCGCGAGCACAAACAGCCCGAGTGAGATGCCGAAATTCCAGTTGCGTGCCGGATATGAGCAATAATTGGCATATGCGCTCAATGTGGCGAAAGGCAAAGTGAATGCCAGGGCTGATTCGCCGAAAAAGTGTGCTGTGCCAAATCTGCGGCCATAACGCGCTGTGCCATCGGGATTTTCCAGAAT
>NZ_PUED01000359.1 GCF_003024925.1 Paramuribaculum intestinale | reverse complement strand
GCGACTCCATATAGCGGTTAAACTCCTTGTCGTCATGCGAATAGTCGTGGATAAGGCGACGCAGTTCAACCGTAGGTGCGAACAATTCAATATCCGACTTGCTCCACTTGGCTGCATCCGCCAACTCATTGGCATCATTGAGGATACACTTCAACCCGCCGAACCCGGCATACTTGTGCAGTATCTCCCGCTCTTCGGGAGTCTGCGCTGTGCGTCCGGCAACACCGAGCTTCAGGACAAGCCTGATAGCCTCAATGTTGTCGCGCATGGTCTGTAATCGGTTAAAGGCCATATTCGTCGAAATATTCGGCAATCCGACCGGAGATTACCAGCTTTAGAATCACACCTTCGTTGGTGTTGAGATATTCTTCGCTCAGTTCCACATCTTTGAACTCCTGCTGCAATTCTTCCAGTAGCGTATAAGTCCAGAACTCGATGGAACGTTCATCAAGAGAAATATGATCCGAAAATTCGTCTGCAAGTATGCCGCTTACAAAATCGTATGGCGAAATCTCAAAGCCATCAAGCAGACGGGCAATGGCTTTCTCGGAGGATATATAGACTTCATCCCCGGCCAGCCTTGATTCCACATAAATGTTAGCCGCAGCTTCGGCGCGTGCGGCAATAAGCAGGTCATCATCGGCTTCGGGGAAATGATGCACCGTCAGGTAACGGCGCAGATACAGATTATAATAGTCGAGGTCGTAGCCTCGGCCATCATTCTTTCTTTTCATAAAAAGGTTGGGGGAAATTATAGGGCGTGAATCCTTTCACACTGCAAAGAAAACCATAATGAAAGAGGCATTCATCATTTCCGGGGACTATGGTACTCGGTAGCCTCGCAATGCCTCAATGTGACACGACAAGCGACATTTTCCATTCAATCCCTGTTCCGACATACTTTTGAAGTACATAAATCGCCTGTCTTTCAAATAATTATAAAAGGTTAGTACCCCAAAATTTGCACTTTAACAATTTTATAAGACTGATTATCAGTGAGATAAAATTTACGAGAGGGCTGCTTTGGGGTACTCTCCCAACGGGGGGATACAGGCTCTGTAATTTTGCATCGTAATCGAAAACGAAACGCAAAATGAAAAAAACTGAGATTGACTATAACGACGTGGAAACATTCCCGAAGTTCGCCAAGGCCGCGATAAGAATCATGCTTGAGATGCTCAGGTGC
>NZ_PUED01000358.1 GCF_003024925.1 Paramuribaculum intestinale | reverse complement strand
TGAAGATTCCAAATCGAAGTGCAAAACTTTGAGATGGGCATTAGTCATTCTCCTCTCTCCTTCTGGCGAGGGGATGCCCAAGCGGCGGGGGCGGCCTAAACCGCCCCCAAGAGCGGACAGCAGCAGAACATACTGGCAATACAAAATAAAAAGGGAGACCGAAGTCTCCCTGAGATTAACTAATTTTGTATTGCTTATGTACAGACAATTAACCTCGCAGCAAAGGTCGCAAATTTTCGCCTTACTGCAAAGAAAAACTTCGAGAGAAGAAATTGCCCTCATAGTAGGGTGCAGTCAGTCAACGCTTTGTCGTGAACTGAAGCGCAATTCCACAACCAAAGGCCACTATCTGTGGGAAAAGGCTCATGCCAAAGCCCTTGAACGCAGAAAGCGCACCACATCCAACAAGAAGCTCGACAGCGTGTTGGTGTGGCGTATAAAACAGATGATTATTGACCACCAATGGTCACCAGAACAAATTCGTGGCGTGTTGGCCAAGGAAGGTGTTTCCGTATCCATACAGACCATTTACAACATTATAAACGCTGATGAAAGCGGAGAACTGCGCCGTCACCGCAGACATCCCGACTTCCGACGACGACCAAAAGGCGAACGCAAACCCACTAAAGCCACCAACATACCAAACCGCACAAGCATACACGACAGACCGGCCGAGGTCGACGGCAAACGCTTTGGCGATTTTGAGATGGATCTTATTGTTGATGCCTACGGGCACGCGATTCTAGTGCTGCTTGAACGCATGACTGGCTTTGTGATGATGGAGAAACTACCTTACGGAAAAAGAGCCAAGCCATTGTCAAAGACTGTCGTGAGAATGCTGTACGCATACCGTAAATATCTTAAAACCATCACTACTGACAACGGCAGCGAGTTCGCGGCACACCTCGACATAACCGCCGGATTACGCATCAAAGGTCTTGATGATGTGACTGTTTACTTTGCCGACAGCTACTGCTCATGGCAGAAAGGAGCGGTCGAAAACATCAACAAACTCATCCGTCAATACATCCCCAAAAAGTCAAATTTCAATGATTTCACTGACCTATACATCAAGAATGTCGCAAAGAAACTAAACCTCAGACCACGGAAAAAACTCGGTTTTTCAAACCCGAAAACCGAGTTCTTCAAACAAATCGCTAATTTTGCACTTGCCAGTTGAACCTGCG
>NZ_PUED01000357.1 GCF_003024925.1 Paramuribaculum intestinale | reverse complement strand
ATGAGCAAAAGGTTCCTCAACTGGCTGATTTTAACAATACGCACTGTAGCGTTGATTCCGGGCAAAGTCAATTTTACCCGGCTGTCGCGCTATGGCGGTCGTACTGCCAAGACCTTTGCCTCCAATTTCAAGACACCCGTAGACTGGATGAAAGTCAACATAGGTATGGCGCAGGATTGTTTTGGACCGTCCGATGACATGGCAGTGGCAATCGATCCGTCGTTCATTTCAAAGTCAGGCAGCCTTACATATGGCATAGGCCGATTCTGGTCAGGGGTGGCACAACGTGTAAAACGCGGTCTGGAGATAATGGCGATCGGGGCAATAAGTCTGAGTAAACATACATGTGTGATGCTCGGTGCTGTCCAGTCCCCGGACTTCAGGACTCTTGAATCTGAGAAACAAATGTCAATGCTTGACTGGTATGTGGCACTTGTCAGGTCAAAGGCGGCAGAGCTGCTCTCACTGACGGATATTCTGGTTGCCGATGCCTTTTTCTCCAAATATGAGTTTGTAAATGAAGTGATTGGCATGGGATTCCGGTTTGTCGGGAGATTACGTGCCAATTCATATCTCAGGTATCTGGCCATACCGGATTCCTCCGCCCCGCGAAGACGCGGCAGAAAGAAAAAGTATGGAGAGAAAGTGGATTTCTCCAACCTTGATATGTCCGTGTTCACTTCATTCATATATGAGGATTCCAAAGGAAACAAAACCCGATGTCACACGGCGGTCGTACATTCGAGGGCATTGAAACGCGACATCCGTATCGTGGTCTGTCCGGTTGAAAACGCAGACCCTCTTCTTTACTTCTCTACCGACACCAATATGAGACCTGAAAAGATCATCGGTTTCTACCGCACCCGCTTTCAGATTGAGTTCGGCATACGCGATGCCAAACAGTTTACAGGACTCCAGTCGCAACAGACACGCGACAAAGACCGGCTTGACTTCGCATTCAATCTTTCCTTCACTGCGCTCAATGTCTGCAAGGAGGTCATAAGGAAAGATTATCCGGATCTTTCGGTAGCGCAGTTCAAACGGCTTATGTTTGAATCTTATCTCGCCTCAACAATTATTTCGACTTGCGGAAAATCTCCGCATCTCAAAATAATTCAGAAAATAAATCATCGGTTGGCTCAGTTAGCGGCTTAGCCAAGACTGAACAACCTCAAATTTTACCGAATCATTG
>NZ_PUED01000356.1 GCF_003024925.1 Paramuribaculum intestinale | reverse complement strand
CCCCTGCATTGCGTCCGAGCCACTCGCAGAGCTCCACGATTGACGATTTGGAGCTTGTAAAATAGATGTAGCGCTGACCGGCGAGCGACGCGATCACGTCGAGGTAGTCACTCAACCCCCACGACATGTTATATGTGCTTACATCCGTGGAGAGATATGGCGGATCGGCCAAAAACACGACATCCGGACGGTTGCGATACCGTGCCACAAGCTCGCGGTAGTCGCAACTCGTGATGGTCAAGCCGTCGAGGTAGCCCGCTGCGTCGTATGGCGACGCGACTATATTATTATATAAGGTCTGCTTTGACAGCTCCTCGTACGATGTCGCCCGCTTGCCTGGGAAACATAGATTTGCCGCTAATGTGATATAATCGACATAGCCGGCCGCATCCTCTGCGGCAATCCTCTCCAGGATGTGCTCCCGCTGCGGGGAGGCGATCCGTTGTGACTTGGATTTACCCCCCCCCTTATGCTGCGTAAGTCGCTGATTAGCGCATTAGTGCGCGGTATATTGTCGAGGCGTGTGCGATAGTCGTCGAAGTCGTTGTAGACCACCATGGCGTCGGGACGCTCCCGCTTGGCGATATGCGAGAGCAATCCGGATCCGCCAAAGAGGTCTACAAAGATCCGGGCGTCGCGGATTTGACCCAGTACGCGGCAAAACTCGCCGACATAACGGCGCTTTTGACCTTGGAAAGGGAGCGGCGCCGACTTGTATATCTTAGTCATTATAATAGTATTTGAGCACTGTTTGAGTGGTTGTTAAACATTGAGTGTGTACTTGACGCCCTCCTCACCATCGAGCATCCTGCGCGTAGCCTCGATATTGGTGTCGTAGATGTGTACATTGCCAAGGTTGAGCGTGATCGAGCGCAGGGGCAGCTCTATCTGTCGCGACATGAGATAGAGGTGGTAGAGATCGGATGGTAATCCGAGACTTGCGTCGGAGCTACGTTGATACGCCGAGATAACAAGCTCTCCCTCCTCGATCTGATACTGGATCAGACTCAAACAGGGCGCCTGATTTGTCGGCGCCTCAGTCGCGCCCAAAAACAACACGTAATTTTTTGAGCTGCGACGCTCCCGGTTGATACGATCGATCAATACGGGCAGCTTGGCCATATAGGTCGGATAACTGTTGATCAACGTCTGTCCGCAATAATCCCACCAGTCGATCCCGGCGGCCCTATAG
>NZ_PUED01000355.1 GCF_003024925.1 Paramuribaculum intestinale | reverse complement strand
CTTATATACCGGTGTTATTGATGAGCTGGCGGGGTATCTGCATTGTAGCGCAATGCAATGATCCGTGCTGCTCTACAAGCACACTGCAGTCGATCCCGATGACCTGACGTGCATACACTCGTTCGAGGATTTGCGCAGCTTCGGTGTCGAGATCGGACTGATTGTATGTCGGCATCAGTATGGCTGACGGGGTGACGAGATAATTGCAATATGTTGCAGGAAGCGGATCGCCGTTGTCATCTTTCATCGGTCGAGGCAGCGGCAACTCCACCAGCGTGTATGGTTTGCCTCGGTCGGTCGTGAATGTGGCCAGCTGCGCCCGCATCTTCAGCAGGCCGTCGCGTTGCGATCCTTTGATTTCGCCGGCGCCGGTGTAGACAATCGTGTCGGCGGAAGCGAGGCGAGCCAGTGTGTCGATATGGCTGTCGGTGTCATCGCCGTCGAGTCCGCCATGGTCCAGCCACAGCACCCTTTTTGCTCCAAGTTTTTTGACTAAAGCCAGCTCTACAGCCGCCCGGTCAAGATCGCCGTTGCGGTTGGGCGATAGCAGGCAGCGCGATGTGGTGAGTATCGTCCCTTGCCCGTCGCTCTCGATTGAGCCGCCTTCCAGAACAAATCCAAGCTGGTTCTCATAACCGCCGCCTATGATTCCTGCATTATGTAGCGCTGAAGTGACAAGATTGTCGCGGTCAGCTGCAAACTTTAACCCCCAGCCGTTGAACTTGAAGTCGCAGACTATCCATTTGTGGTTCTCTTTAACGGTTATCTGGCCATAGTCGCGTGTCCATGTGTCATTGGTCATGAAGTTAAAGGGCACGACCGATTTCGCAACATCCGAAGGAAGTGATCGTCTGATCTCATCAGCGTCGGGGTGGACTATCAATACCGGTATTTCGAGGGAGGCGAGTGCTTCAGTTATATCTCGGTAGCAACGGTCGACCCGGTCTAATATCGGCATCCAGTCTGTATCGGCATGTGGCCACGCGAGCAATACAGCGGGAGCGTATGCGCCTTCAGGCGGTAGAATTCGATGTAGTATGGTTTCAGAAGTTGTCATCGTCGTTGTCATTCAGTGTCTGCCAAACATCATCCTGCGAACGGATGACCTCCTCGCAATAATCCTTAAAACCGTTCTTCTCGGAACTGCCTACCATGTGGCACCATTCGCGGTAAGCATCATGGAGATCTTTGTCTTCATGGATGTTTTTTTTGAATTCCGACTCAGCTATGTCAATG
>NZ_PUED01000354.1 GCF_003024925.1 Paramuribaculum intestinale | reverse complement strand
TTGTTAACTCCACAACGCCGACATAATACAATCGCTCGACATACATCAGGACGATATGCTCTATGTGGAGAAAGGGGGCGAGATAATCCCCAAGATCACAGGTGTCGACACCGACAGCCGTCGTCCCGACGCCACTCCGGTTGAATTTGTCGACCGATGCCCCTCGTGCGGATCGCCGCTGACACGGCTTGAAGGAGAGGCGGCATGGGTTTGTCCAAACAAATATGGCTGCAGCCCCCAGATAATAGGCCGTCTGGAACACTTCGTCGGACGACGCATGATGAATATCGACGGCATAGGCGAGGAAATTTCGGCCGATCTGTTCGCGTCGGGTCTGGTCAAGGACATAGCCGACCTCTATTCCCTCACCTACGAGCAGCTCACCACTCTCGAACGCCTCGGTCACAAATCGGCTCTAAACATACTGCACAGCATCGACGAATCGCGCAAAGTACCGTTCGAGAGGGTGATCTACGCCCTTTCGATACCTTACGTAGGCGAAACCATCGCCAAGAAAATCGCCCGCTCGGTCAGGGACATCGACCGGCTGATGAGCATGCCGGCCGGAGAGCTCGCCTCGATCGAGAATGTAGGGCCGCGCATCGCCGACAGCATAGTGGAATTCTTTGCCGAGCCGGTCAACCGTTCGATCGTAGAGCGGCTGCGTCAGGCCGGAGTGACCATGTCGGCATCTGAAGACACAGCCGGGACACAGACCGATCTGCTTAACGGCAAAACGTTCGTCATAAGCGGAGTATTCACCCGGCACTCGCGCGACCAGTACAAGGAGCTGATCGAACTCAACGGAGGCAAGAACACCGGATCCATATCAAAAAAGACCGACTTCGTACTGGCCGGCGACAATATGGGTCCCGCCAAACTGGAGAAGGCGGCCAAACTCGGAGTGCCTATAATCGACGAAGACACATTCCTCCGCATGATAGGGCAAGAGTGACGACAAACATCAGAATCAACAGCATATCATATAATTATAAACCAAACAGTATGAAAAAGATCAAAAACATCGCAATCATGGCCGTGATGGCCATCGCGGCCATCTCCCCGGTGGCAAGCCAGGCTCAGTTTCGCTTCGGCGCGAAAGTAGGACTCAACGTCAACAGCCTCCACCTGAACGAAAGCACCTTCGACGCATCAAACCGTGCAGGCTTCAATGCAGGTCTTATGGCTGAATTCACAGTGCCCGTGATCGGAGTCGGCGCCGACATATCCGCCATGTATGTC
>NZ_PUED01000353.1 GCF_003024925.1 Paramuribaculum intestinale | reverse complement strand
TACAGATCATCTTTAGGGGATGTCTTTGTTACTTCTCTTTCTTCAATGGTTGTCACTTTCCTCTTTTCTTCGGTGACATCATCAAGAAGTTCCTCTTTGCCAACCAATTTGTAAAAATTGAATTTCTTCTTAATGCCTTTATATTCAAGATAATTATTGACACAAGAATTTATCTCAATACCATAAATGATAAATAGCATACCCATACTTATGACAGGTACACCAATCGTTATCTCAAAGGTCATACTACATACTTCTGCGAGTGTAACCCAGCACAAGTAATCGACCATCTTATTTATGGTACGCCGGATGGCGCGTGAAAAACGTATCTTCTCACCACGTTTTTTAGCAGCCATGATGCCGAATCTTAAATCTGCGATAACAAGAATCATGCCCAGTAGAAGCCAAGGGGCGAGATGCGCGTAAAAGGATGTTATGGAAGCACCCAATACAGCAAAAATCGAACTAAATAGATTATTGTCGTTCATTACTTGTCGTCTTTATAAATGTTATTACAATCGGTTGCCATTCTACAATAAGATGACAACCAAAGGTATTTATATTCCTCTAACTAAAGAATTATAACCACCGTCAATCTACGACTTTATCTAATAGTCGTAAAAATCCCACCTAATCAATGTTAGATGGGATTTCATTTAGTCTGTTACTACTTCCGCTTCATGTCCCAGAAGTCGGTTCATTGCATCAATGAAAGCTGGACTACATAAGGTCATATAGGTTTCAATCTGTTGAATTTCCTTGTCGGTATAGTTTGTTGGGCCGTCTGAATTATATATCTTCAAAGCCAAAGCGTGAGCGGCGACACCTTGCCCCATATTGTATATCACATCTGCAAATTGTGTACGCAAGTCACAAATGGAACAATTCTTATGCGCCACATCCGTGAAGATTTCAATTCTTGAGAAGTCTATTTTCATATTCGTTCTATCAGTTTTGTCTGTTAATAATCCTTGCTGTATACATCAGTGTATAGGATGTATCAAGCACGCCTGTTTTATTGGGGTCATAAACAAGTAGGAACGTTACAGCATCACCAGCACCCATCTTAAGGTTGTCATACCTACCATTATTCCAATGTGTCATAGTAGGATATTCATCGGTAAAATAAGGTGTTTGTTTTGCTCCATTGACAGTAACCTCTTTTTTACATCTACCATAAATATTGAAGCCATTCTGACTATTCAAGTCAGCAACAACAATAAACTCTATGCAGAATGGCGTAGATG
>NZ_PUED01000352.1 GCF_003024925.1 Paramuribaculum intestinale | reverse complement strand
CGCCATAATGGGGCAGATTTGGTTTTCGGTGACAAGGTAGTGTTTCTCAATGCCTCCTCATGCGTGAATTGTGGAAAATGTGTCAAAGTATGCCCGATGCACATCTTCACAAAAACGGATAAAGTATTGCCAATGGATGAACTAAACTGTATCCAATGCCGGTTATGCGCTGACAAATGTCCGACTTCATCAATATACATCAACGAGTCTTTCCTGAACGGATTACGGATTGCATTCAGAGAATCTTTTAGTGACAAGTTGCAGAAAAGTTATAATTCAGACGATAAAGGGCATTAAAATGTACCCAAGGAATGGAATGTCCGGTTTTTACTATCATAGGCTGTCGTGTCGCTGTAACTTTGCAGCGTACTAATCAAAATAACAATAAGTATGATTGCATTTTTTGAAATTCCCACCAATGACTTCGACAAGTCGGTGGCATTTTATCAGGCACTCTTCGGAGAGGAACTGGAGGTGTCGCAGTTCGGCGACGAGAGAATGGCGTGTCTAATGAAAGACGGAAAGAGCGTGTGTTCAATCTCTTCCGCTCCCTCGTTCTCCGGTTTTGCTCCCTCTGAAGGAGGCGTGCTAGTATATCTCAAAGCAAGAGACTTAGATGCCGATGTGAAAACGGCGATTGACAACGGCGCAACACTCGTCACTCCCAAGACCAAGATTCAGGTGGATGGCTGGGGTTCTTTCGCCATCATCGCAGATCCTGTCGGCAACCGCATCGGACTTTACGGTGACAAGTAAATCATTGTAAATCGGGTCATTTTGGTTGGGATAGCCATTGGGTTATCCCAACTATTGAAAGATGCTGTATTTTTAAAGTGGAATTATTGGGATAAATAGAGAATTTGCCCATAAACAAAAAGTATCCTTATAAATTTCATCTTCAACGCTCTTGTTTTCATTCAAATGATTGAAGAGGTAGTTTATCGTATTTGCTTCTTAGATGTCATGTAAAAAGCGACAATGTCGTTTTTGTACAATTTAATACGAGTCAAGTGGAGTAACTTTGCCGGATAAATGAAATTAGTATGAATATTTCCTATATATCAATTTATAAAACCAGCCTGCCTGTATTGGTTAGTTTATTAATGGAATACTTGATAGGTTTTACTGATACAGCTTATTTAGGAAGGGTTGGAGAAACCGAATTGGCGGCATCAGCTATCGCCAGCACTTATTACTTGATTATATACATGATTGGATTTGGGTTCAGCATCGGAGCTCAAATCTTGATAGCTCAATATAATGGAAACAGACAGTATAAG
>NZ_PUED01000351.1 GCF_003024925.1 Paramuribaculum intestinale | reverse complement strand
TTTTGGTTTGGAGGAGAGGGCGGGGTACGGGGTGGTGAGGGGTGTGGGGGGCGCGGAGAGGGGGGTAAGGGGCGGAGGGGGGGGGGGGGGGGGGGGGGGGTGGCTATGGGCTGGTTGGTTGCGAGGGTGTCGGAGTAGAGGATGCAGGGGTAGAGGGTGTAGGGGAGGGTGAGGGCGGGGGGTGTTTTTTTGTTGGTGTGGTTGCTGACGGTGGTGGCTACGCTGAGGGTGCCTTCGCTGAGGTCGGCGTTGAGGCGGGGGGTGGCTACGAGGTCGGATATCTGGACTTTAGGTGTGGAGTAGAGGTGGACGGAGCGGAATATTCCGGGGAGTCGGAACATGTCTTGTGCTTCGAGGAATGATGCGTCGGATGAGCGGTAGACTTCTACTGCTATGGTGTTCGGGCCTTTTTTGTTGAGGTAGGGTGTGATGTTGAATCGTGCGGCGTTGCGTGAGTTTTTGCTGAATCCGACGTATCGGCCGTTGATCCAGAGGTAGAAGAATGAGTCGACGCCGTCGAATTGTATGTAGATGAGTCGGTTGCGCCAGTTGTTGGGTATGGTGAATGTGCGGCGGTATGATCCGACTTCGTTGCGGTGGGCGTAGGTGGTCCAGTCGGTTGGCGGTGTGCGCATTACGCCTCCTTTCCAGTCGCCGGGGCGGACTTGGTGCCAGAAGATTACGGGTTGGTTGACGTAGATTGGTGTGCCGTAGCGTTGGGTGCCGTCGGGTTGTAGGCCGACGATGTTCCAGTTGGAGGGGACGGGTATGGTGTCCCATTGTGAGTCGTCGTAATCGGGTGACTGGAAGTGGGTTGGGCGTTGGTAGGGGTTGGGTGCCCAGTTGAATCGCCATTGTCCGTCGAGGGAGATGGTGTAGGGTGATGTGTGGGGGAGGACTTTGGTGGCGGTGGGTGCGTCAGGGAAGTGGGAGTAGGTGGCTCGGGGTTGTAATTTGTTGTAGGCGAGGGAGTCGGGTGATTGCCATTCGTGTCCGCGGGGTGCGGTGTCGTGGCCGTAGTAGTAGCCTGCGAGTGGTGGTTGGGGTGGTGTGATTGTGGGGGTGGGGTTGTTGGGTGCGGCTGTGGCTGCAAGGAGTGTTGATGCGGTGAGGATCGCGCTGATTGTGAGCCTGTTCATGGGTGTATGGTTGGTTGTGGTTAATAACGTTTTTGGAGGGAGGGCGGTGCTTTTGGGGACTGCTCTCTGTACAAAGTTAGTGATTTTTTTTGTTTTTGGGTGGGGGCGGTGTGTTTTTTTGTGTGTTTTTTGGGGTGGTTGTGGGG
>NZ_PUED01000350.1 GCF_003024925.1 Paramuribaculum intestinale | reverse complement strand
CCAACGCTTTGAGCGAATCTTTCGACAAGGCGATAAATGGCTCTACGCCGTCATATCCGGGGAAGTCTTTTATCCGTTCTTCCTCATGGTTAATCCATGCCCTGACATTACCAGCTTTTGCCACTACATTTCCGGCGATAAAACGGTCTTTGACCTCATAGCTGCTGACAAGCGGATTATAATATATGTGGCCTTCAAGGTTATCTACCAATGAATCCTCATCCATATCCACAAGCGATGACATATATTCAAGGTTGACTACACCGTATTTATTGAGCGATGCGGTCAGTGCCTCCAACGGTGTATCCACCGAAGTCACCTCGTCAACGGCAAACGACACCGGATGGTCGAAAATGTCAGCCTTGACAAACCGACCATTCTCGCCGCGCTCTAATGCAAGAGCATCCCTGCCATTGGCGTCCATCAAAATAAATTTCACATTCTTTTTCTCATTTAGGTTGCCGTATTTCTCCACAAACTCATCATAATACTGATTGAGGTGTTCGCGCAGATGTTCCGAAGGTTCATGGGTCTCAGCTTCATAGTTGTAGAGTTGCTGATACGTTTCCGACAGCGTTACATAGAGCATGGCGCGCTTCGTCTGTTCCGGCTTCAATTCCAATGGATTGAATGTAGCACCATTCTTGCGTACTTCCGAGAGAAAGCCCACCATGCCGTCCTGAACGACCATGCTGCCGTTGTGGTGGAAGAACTGAATATCCTCCGAGAAAGGACGGGGCGACATATCCACCTCGGCCTTCTCCGGCTTTTGCGCCGCCACTCTTGGCTGTCTGCCGGGAATGAAGTAGCCCTCGGTTTTCTCGATGACAGTGCCGCCCTCGAAGATAGTTTCGGATTTATAATCCTTGTCAGCTTCTTTTTCAGCCGCCTGACGCTCACGCTCTGCAAGCTGGGCGTATGCGATTGACATCATGGCCTCGTAGAACCCGTTGATAGGCGGATTATCGTCCCAGTTCAGAGAACCGTAAAACTCCAGCTCCTTGTCAGTGAGCGGTCGGAATTTATTTGTTGGCAACGGTTTGGAGTCAGCCCACGGTTTTGGTTTCTCGACCGGCTTTTCCTCCTTCTCTTTCTTTGGCACGGCGGGACGCTGGTGTTTTGGCGCGTCCCTCGGCTCCAGTTCTCCGAAAAGGTTATAGGCGAACAGACGCGGGTCGGGATTGTCGGAATAATCCGGGCCGCCGTCGGTTTCTATTTCCTTCGCCTGTTCCGGAATGGGTGTAGATGGCACACTCTCGGATTGCTCAACCTTCTGTATTTCGGCATTG
>NZ_PUED01000035.1 GCF_003024925.1 Paramuribaculum intestinale | reverse complement strand
GTGCCGGTTATGACAATGTGGATCTTCAGGCAGCCACGGCGCGTGGTATATGCGTGGAGAATACTCCGGGACAGAATTCCAATGCTGTAGCCGAACTGGTGTTCGGTCTCGCCGTGATGGCTGTGCGGAACGGCTACAACGGCACATCCGGCTCCGAGCTTAAGGAAAAGACTCTCGGCATACATGCTTTCGGTCAGGTGGGTCGCAACGTGGCCCGTATAGCCAAGGGATTCGGCATGGAGGTGTCGGCTCTCGATCCGTTCTGCCCCGACGAGGTGATGGCGGAAGCGGGAGTAAAGCCTGTGCATAGCGTGGAATCGCTTTATGCCGACAATAAGATAGTGTCGCTCCATATTCCGGCCACCGACGCTACCCGCCGTTCGGTAGGGCGTGATCTGATCACCCTTATGCCAAAAGGTGGAGTCCTGATTAATACGGCCCGCAAAGAAGTGATCGACGAGGAGGGACTCGCGCAAGCACTCGAACAGAGGCCAGATATCAAATATGTGGCGGATGTGAAGCCCGACAATGCCGATGAGCTGACAGCGCGCTTCGGTGACCGGGTGTTTTTCACTCCCAAGAAGATGGGCGCACAGACAAGTGAAGCCAATATCAACGCCGGCATAGCTGCCGCCCGCCAGATAGTAGACTTTCTGAACAACGGTGTGGATACCTTCCGTGTCAATAAATAATGTGGGATGAGCCGTTACGGCACCTCTTCATTATAGAACCGAAAATCAAAGGCGCTGTGTCAAAATCGATTCTGACACAGCGCCTTGCGTGTCGTTGCAGGCTTCGTCTATAATTGTCGCCGGAGGATTATTTCATGAACACGAGGTAGACGGCACCCACAAGCAGTGCAAAGGCTGCGATATGATTCCATCGCAGTTCGAATCCCTCGAAGGCCATGATGCTGAACACTACGAACACCACAAGAGTGATCACTTCCTGCATCACTTTGAGCTGTATGAGTGAGTACGGGCCACCGTTACCCTCGTATCCAATACGGTTGGCGGGTACCTGACAGCAGTATTCGAGCAGAGCCACTCCCCATGAGAACAGTATGACAGCGTAGAGAGGCCATGAAGCCGATACTCCCGACGCCGACAGCCTGAGATGGCCATACCAGGCGAATGTCATGAATATGTTGCTGATTACGAGCAGAATTATTGTAGATAATGCGGGTGACATAATGATGTAATTAAAATTTGCATGCAAATTTACTTATCAACCCGCTTTTTTTGCGTATTTTTACAGAAAATTCTATTCAATTATGGCCAAAAACCAAGTCAACAGCAATGACTACGACTTTGTGTTGCCGCTAACTGTGCGCGATTACGAGCTTGATGTGCAGGGGATAGTGAATAATGCCAATTATCTGCACTATCTTGAACATACGCGTCATGCCTTCTGCACGGCGGCCGGCATGTCGTTTGCATCCATGCATGAGCGTGGCATCGATCCTGTGTTGCGTAAGGTTGAGATAGAGTATCTCACTCCGCTTCGGTCGGGCGACGCTATGGATTCGTGTCTTTCGATGAGCCGCGAGGGCGCGAAATTTATATTCCGTCAGGATATATTCCGTAATCCCAGCGGCGAGCCTGTGGTGAGAGCCAGAGTGGAGGTGGTGTGTCTGGAGCAGGGACGCCTGACACGCGGCGATGCTCTCGCCGAGGCTTTCTCTGAGTATATCAACGGTTGATACAAGTGGATATGGACCGCCGTCAGCTTTCGCTCCGAATAGCTTTCTCGCAGCTTCGCGGCATCAACCAGATGCTTGCCCGCGAGATTCTGGCCCGAATCGGGTCGGAAGAGGCTTTTTTCGAGGCTACCGACAGGCAACTTGCTGCGGTCATGGGCTTTTCCAACAGAATATTCGACCGTCAGTATCGCGACGGACTGCTGAAGGCGGCCGAGGTCGAGGCTGACTTTACGGAGGCCGGCCATGTGGATGCGACCTATTTTACGGATGCCGATTATCCTTCGCGGCTGCATGACTGCACCGACGCTCCGCTGATGCTGTATTCGACGGGTAGTTGCAGGCTGAACGATGTCCTGACGGTAGGTGTGGTAGGCACGCGCCATGCTACTCCCTACGGAGTGGATTTCTGCCGCAAGCTTGTGGAGGGGCTGGCGTCGCGTGTCGGCGCACCGGTGGCAGTGGTCAGCGGTCTGGCATACGGCATCGACGTCGCAGCCCACAGGGCAGCGATAGAGTGCGGGTTGCCAACCGTGGCGGTGCTTGCCCATGGTCTGAACACCATATATCCTGCGGCACACCGCAATACGGCGGTAGAGATGGTGAGAAGCGGCGGACTGCTGCTTACCGACTATATGAGTTCGGCAGCGGTCCATAAAGGCAATTTTCTTGCCCGCAACCGTATCGTGGCCGGCATAAGCGACTGTCTGGTAGTAGTGGAGTCGGCCGAAAAGGGTGGTGCGATGGTGACAGCCCGTATAGCCTCGGACTATGACCGGGATGTATTCGCTTTGCCCGGACGTACGTCGGATATATACAGCGCCGGATGCAACAGCCTTATAAGACGCAATGTGGCGTCGCTGGTAGGTTCGGCCGACGATCTGATCGACGCCATGCGTTGGCCCCGACGGCAGCAGGAGACCGCTCAGTCGACGCTTTTTCCTGAAATCAGTGGCGAAGAACAGTCGGTGATGGACTATCTCAGAGAGAGAGGAGAGGCGCAGATCAATCGTCTGTCGGTGGACCTTGACATACCTGTGGGACGTCTTACGGGTATGCTTATAGAAATGGAATTCAAAGGACTTGTGTTGCCTTATCCCGGCGCTAAATATCGTCCGGCATAGTCATCGAGTCAATATATGTCAAGCAGAATAAAACAGTAATATCATGGCAAAGACAATAGAGTCATCCGAACTTATAATCAACTCCGACGGGAGTGTGTTTCATCTGCATCTCAAGCCTGAGCAGCTTGCCGACAAGATAATACTCGTGGGTGATCCTGCGAGAGTGGATCTTGTGGCGGAACATTTCGACAGTATCGATTTCACGGTACAGAGCCGTGAGTTCCGCACCATGGGCGGAACGCTTCGCGGCGAGCGGATAATGTGTCTGAGTCACGGCATCGGGCCTGACAATATCGACATCGTTGTCAATGAGTTGGATGCGCTTGCCAACGTGGATTTCGTCACGCGGGAAGTGAAGGATCGCCGGCGCAGTCTGCAGATGGTGAGAATAGGCACTTCAGGCTCTCTTCAGCCCGATATACCTGTAGGGACACCGGTCATAGCAGTCAAGTCGATAGGTTTTGACGGTGTACTCAACTATTATGCAGGGCGCGATGAGGTGGCCGATCTGGACTATGAGCGGGCGTTATGCAGCCATACGGGATGGAATCCTCTCTGGGCGCGTCCCTACGTGGTGGCTTCCGATCCCGGACTGGTGGATCAGATAGGCCGCGACGATATGGTGAGAGGCAATACGATATCGGCTGTGGGCTTCTACGGTCCGCAGGGACGTGAACTGCGTCTGCCGCTTGCCAATCCGGATATTAACAGCCGTCTGGAATCGTTGAGCTATGATTCCCAGCGCATCACCAACTATGAGATGGAGTCGGCTCCGCTTCAGGGACTGTCGTTGCTTATGGGTCACAGAGCCATGACCGTATGCTCGATAATAGCCAACCGTATGAACGGCAACGCTACTCCCAATTACCGCACTGCGGTCGAGGATCTGATAGCTACGGTGCTTGATCGGTTTGTTTCCTGAAATGTCGCAGACTATGCCCCGTCCGTTTACATTCGACCGTGTCGTCAGACTGATAATCACCGTAGTGGTGATATGCGGTGTATTATGGCTTGTCAATATACTGCGCAATGTGTTGCTGCCATTTTTTGTGGCATGCCTGATCGCTTATATGTTTGAGCCGTTTGTGCAGTTCAACCGGCGTCTGCTGCATCTCAGAGGACGTGTGGTGGCAATATTCGTGACGCTCTTCGAGTCGGTGTTCTTTCTGTCGGTATTGGGATGGTTTCTGGTGCCGATGCTTACCGAAGAGATGCATTCCATGGCCCGGATACTTCGCAATTATGCCTCGAGCGAGATACATATATCTTTTCTGCCGGCAGGTATCCATGAGTTCATAAAGAGTCAGGTGGACTTTGCCGCGATATCCGACATGCTGACCAAACAGGAGTGGATGTCGCTGATAGAAAGTGTGGTGTCGACCACATGGAATATACTTACCGGATCCATATCTCTGTTGCTTGGTATATTCAACTGGTTTATAGTGGTGCTCTATGTGGTGTTTATAATGATCGACTATCCACGGTTTTTCATGGCCATACGCCGCATGGTGCCGCCGAAATACCGTCCGATTGTGTTCAAGGTAGGCAGCGATATCAAGGTGTCGATGAACCATTATTTCCGTGGTCAGGCACTGGTGGCCTTCATAGTCGGACTGCTGTTCACGGCCGGATTCCTGATAATCGGTCTGCCGATGGCTGTGGTGCTCGGTCTGTTTATCGGATTGCTGAATATGGTGCCGTATCTTCAGCTGGTGTCGATAGTGCCTACTATCATACTCTGCATGGTCTATGCGGCCGGCGGGGGTGGTGATTTCTGGAGCATTTTCTGGCAGGCCATAGCGGTGTATTGCGTAGTGCAGGCTATACAGGATCTGATACTGACTCCGCGCATAATGGGCAAGTCGATGGGGCTTAATCCGGCCATAATACTGCTGTCGCTGTCGGTGTGGGGCACATTGCTCGGATTCATCGGCCTGATAATAGCACTGCCGCTGACCACTCTGCTGCTGTCGTATTACGACCATTATGTCATTGACAGGGTAGAGCGATCCGATGAGCATGGGCCGGTCATGGCTGATGAATAGTAGTCGGGCGATCGGAGTACGGTCAGCGTGAGCCGAACGCCTTGCGGTTGAGCCAGCGTCGGACCGGTTCGTCGTAGACTTTGAGAAGCACCCATGCGAGCAATATCAGTCCGAACCACATCGCCACGCACAGAGGCCAGATGTCGGCGAAGGCACGTTCGGTCGGTGCAGCCCATATCCATGCGTAAAGAAGATACATGAACGGATAGTGTATGATATAGATCGGATATGAAATATTGCCGAAAAAGTCGCACAGTCCACGAGATATGCGGTCGGTGGTGCAGCCGGATGCGCCGAGATATACCACTGCGGGGAACACGGCGAGTGTCATCACGGAGTCGAATATGCCGTTCCATACGCTCGGATTGCCGTCGGGTGTGATATAGGGCACGCACATAACGCCTATGATAGTGGCGCTGCAGATCCAGAAGGCTCCACGGATTCTGACGGGCTTGAATCCTCTCGACATGAGCAGGCCGATGCTGAATGAGAACGACACCCGGAGCAGGCCGCCAAGCCACCCGTAGTCGGCGGCCGTCCATCCGTTGCCGATATGGTAGGCTCCTGAAAGATTCATGACAGCCGTAAGGGCAAGACCTATGCCGCTGAGGGCCACAACCCATCGCAGGGCACGGCCTGAAAGACGGTGGAGCACCACAGCGTAGGCTATGCTTGCGATATATTCAAAAAACAGCGACCAGGCCGGACCGTTGAGCGGAAACATCTCTCCGTTGCCTCTGACTTCGGCAGCTGTGTGGGGGAGTGCCGGAAGCATCAGTATGCCGAGCAGGAAGCACAGCATGACAGACCATGACGCTACCGGAGTGTGATCCCACTGTTCGGAGCCCTGTATCATAAAGGCTACGACGCCGAACACCACTCCCATGACAAGCATCGGATGAAGGCGGATGACACGCCGCAGCATGAATTCTCCTTTGGTAAGCCCCTGACGCCACCGGCCGTCGTAGGCATAGCCTATCACGAAGCCCGACAGGACGAAGAAAAAGTCGACGGCCAGATAGCCGTGGTTGAATCCTTGATCGACCGGAGATGTGGCGAATCCCTCGAAGAAGTGATACCATATCACCATAAGGGCCGCGACTCCGCGCAGGCCGTCGAGAAGTTCGTAGTGGGGCTTTGAGGTGGAGAAAATCCGTGATGCTGTGAATGCCGACATATTTGTAGTTTGGTTGTTTGACTGTGGAGAATTATTCGGCGGAGTGTTTCCGTCGTGCAAAACTACTTATGCTGAAGATGAAAATTTTTGATCTGCGTCAAATTCGGCGGTTACGCCGCAGGCGCGACAGTGTAGGGAGCGTGATGCCGAGATATGAGGCTATGTATCCGAGTTTGGCCCGTCGGCACACTTCGGGAAACTGCAGCCTGAACGCCTCGTAGCGTTCGGCCGCCGGAAGCGTCAGCCGTTATTTGTGGGAGCGGTGTCATTCTGATGTATGATGTTGGTCATCATCGGCCAGTGGCTCATGATATCAGCGAGTCTTTGAATCCGATGAAGTAGAGTATGCCGTCGAGTCCGATGGTCGAAAGCGACTGGTCGGCGGTGGCTTTCACCTTGGGTTTGGCGTGGAATGCTATGCCGAGTCCGGCGGTGGCGAGCATAGGGAGGTCGTTGGCTCCGTCGCCTACGGCTATGGTCTGTTTGATGTTGACATTCTCCACCTGCGCGAGCAGCCGGAGCAGTTCGGCTTTTCTGCGTCCGTCGACTATATCGCCCAGATGCCGGCCGGTGAGTTTGCCGTCTTTGATCTCCAGTTCGTTGGCATAGACATAGTCAAATCCGAAGCGTTGTTTGAGGTAGTTGCCGAAATATGTGAATCCGCCGGAGAGTATAGCTGTCTTGTAGCCAGTGCGTTTGAGTGCTGTCATCATACGGTCCACTCCTTCGGTGATCGGAAGGTTTTCGGCTATGTCGCGCATCACGCTTTCGTCGAGTCCCTTGAGGAGCGCTACCCGACGGGTGAAGCTTTCGCAGAAGTCAATCTCTCCGCGCATGGCGCTTTCGGTGATCGCTCTGACTTCGGCTCCGACTCCGGCGCGGTCGGCGAGTTCGTCGATCACTTCAGTGCCTATCAGTGTGGAGTCCATGTCGAAGCATACGAGTCGCCGTGCACGTCGGTACATGGTGTCTTCCTGAAGCGATATATCCACTTCGCGGAGATTGGCGATCTCCATGAAGCGCTTCTGCATCTCCGTCTGGTCGTCGAGATTGCCTCTGACCGATATCTGTACGCACGATTTGCTGAGCGGATTCTCGCCGTGCAGCGGCATTCGTCCGGTCAGTCGTTTTATTCCGTCGATGTTAAGCCCCATCTCGGCCACCACACGGCTGACATCGGCTATCGCGGCGGCCGTCAGCCGTCGGCCGAGGAGTGTGATTATCCATCGGTCCTTTCCTTGAAGTCCGACCCACTGTTGGTATTCATCGGCGCTGACCGGACTGAAACGGATGTTGACATCGAGTTCGTAGGCCTTGAACAGGAGGTCTTTCATCAGGTCGCCCGACACACGGCTGTCGGTCTTGATGAGTATGCCGAGTGCGAGTGTGTGGTGTATGTCGGCCTGTCCGATGTCAAGTATTGTAGCGTCGTATCGCGCGAGTATTTCCGAAAGCTCAACGGTCACTCCCGGACGGTCGTTGCCGGTGATGTTAAGCAGCATCAGTTCTATATTGCTGTCACGGTCGGTTTTCATAATTGTATTGGTTTAAGGGATATATGTGTGATGGTTATTTCTGTCGGCAGGCATGATATTGTATCAGTCCATGCATTGGCGAGGCCACGATGTCGGAGGCTTTGAGGCCGTGGCGGTCGAGCGCGGCTTCGAGTCGTGGCGTGAAGTTGGCGGCGATGGATCCGCAGAAGCCTATCGGAAGTGTGTCGTAGCCGGGTAGGAGCATCAGGTTGCGTTCGATGAATGCGTCGAAGCAGCCGTCGACAATCGCTTCGATCTCCGGACGGTCAATATGGTCGCTTGCCAGACGTGCGAACGATGCAAGAAACCGGTTGGCGTCGTGCCGCCGGTAGATGTGTTCGATGATTCCGGTGGCGTCGGTGCCGGCAAACTCCATGACGGCCTGACAGAGGTCGTCAGGCAGTATGCCGCGCAGTGCGTCGGCCACAAGTCGACGGCCTATGGCTGAGCCGGATCCTTCGTCGCCGAGCACGTATCCGAGCGGTGATATGGATCTGACGATACGTCCTCCATTGTCGGGGCTATACAGGCAACAGTTGGATCCGGTGCCCATGATGCATGCGATCCCTTCGTTGTGGCCGCACAAGGCTCGTGCGGCGGCAATGAGGTCGCCGTCGACATATATGCGTGCTTTGGGATAGACGGCTCCGAGGGCATCGGCTATCGTGGCACGCTGGGCGCCGGTGCGGCATCCGGCAGCGTAAAAATGCACCGTGTCGATCTCCTGGGCACGGCGCGACGATGGCAGCGAACACAATAGTGTGGTGTGTAGGTCGTCGGGCGACAGCAGGCTTGCGTTCATGCCAGGCGATGTGAATCGCTCCACAATCGCGCCGCTGTCGCCGACCATAGCCCATTTGGTGGTGGTGCTTCCGCAGTCGGCAATTAGTTTCATGCTACAAATTTAACAAAATGCCCTTATAAATACATTATCGTAAGAGCAAAAAATGCGATGAAGTCAGCAGGCTATACCGACGGCAGTCGATGTGTAGTAAAATTTAAGCTAAACCGTAAAATCGGTTAAATAGGCGGTGAAGGGTTAAACCTCATTCAACGAATCCGGTCAAATAAGCGTTGACTTCGAAGAAACGACAAAACAAACGTAAGAAAAAACTATATGAAAAAATGAATAGAATAGCAGCCTTTGCGCTCGCAGCAACAATAGGCCTTGGAAGCATGACAGCGATGGCCGATGACAATGTGAAGAAGAATGACGCCGCACGCGACAAACAGCCGGTATGCTGTCTGCAGGGCATCACCCTGACCGAAAAACAGAAGGCCGAGATCGCAGCTCTGCAGGCCAGCAGGCAGAAGGAACTGCAGGCGCGGCGCGACCAGCGGGACAAGGACCGGCAGCAGAAGGCCGGTATGCGCCAGACCGAACGCAAGAATTATCTTGCGGAGATGAAGAAGATTCTCACTCCGGAGCAGTACGTGCAGATGCTGGAAAACAATTTTGTCAATGGCCGGGCCATGCGTGCCGACGGTCGTAAGTTTGACAAGGATCGTAAAAACGGCAAGGACAAGAACCGCAAGAATGACCGCATGCGTGGCGCCAATCGTCAGCAGACCAATGGGACAGCAGCTGCATCGGGTCAAGGTGTGGCTCTGTGAAGCTGGCGACGGCGATGAGTGACGCTGCGTGAGCGGCATCCATACAAACACATTATCCCCGCAGAAAAAATCCTGATGAATTTTCTGCGGGGATAATGTGTTTGTTTCTTTTTCAGAGGTGGTAATACCGCAGTTTCAGGCGCAGTTTCAGGCGTCGGATAAGATTGAGCGGTTTACGGTGCAGATGGCCTGCGTGATGGGCTATGAAGTCGTCTACAGCTTCAAGCACGCGCGATGAGTTATGTCCGTCGCGGTGAGCTTCGTGATGGGATGTATATCGGTCGATCTCTTTCATCAGTTCGGGAGGGCGGGTCAGTGCGGTTTCAATGGCCTGTCCGATGTCGTCGGCGTTTCTGACGTCGATCAGATGTGGTCCGGGATGGGTGTTGCGATAGGTGACCACCGGTTTGCCGAGCATCATGTATTCCACAGTAATGCTTGATGAGTCACAGAGCATGACGTCGCTTCGCAGGAATGTTTCAAGTCCTTTGTTAAGCCGTGCGAATTCCACGTTTGGCATCTTGTCGGCCATGCGCTGATAGTCGTCGATGAGTTGCTGGTCATCGAGTTTGGGATGGAATGTGATGATCCAGTCCCATTGACGGGTTGCAGCAAGGTGAGTTATTGTCGGCAACAGATCCCATGCCGATGAAATACCTTTGGTGAAGGTGGGGGAGTAGAGTATCACCGGTCGATCCGATGAGCGCTCGACATGGTTGCTGTTGCGGAAGAAGGAGTCGGCTTTAGTCCATCCGGTCTCGTAGACTTTGAAAAAGCCGTGGCGCTTTTCAAGCATACGGAAATAGGGAGTGGAGCTTGGCCCCTGTGTGCAGTATATGTCAAACCATCCACGGATAGTGAAATGGTCGTCGATTTTTTCTATCCTCTTTTTCATCGGGTAGCCATGGAATACGGCTACCTTCACTCCCGGAAGGAAGTCGGGGATATGGTTGCCGGGCGCGAATATGGCAATCGGATTCCACCGTATGGCGTCGCGGAGTGTGGATATGCGTCGTTCGTCGAGAAGAAGCATGTCCGGGCATGAGGGTTCGAGAAACCATGCTGCCTCGTCGCCCCGGCGACGGATCTCCTCCTGAAGTGGCCGGAGTATGGCGTAGGCGTAGCTCAGCGATGCGTAGAGCAGGTAACGGCGTGGTGATCGTTCCATCGTTCAGTCAAGTATGAGATCGTATTTCACTTTGTGGCGTCGCACAAAGCGGCTCCAGAACCGCCGGCGCGCATCCATCATGAGCCGGAAGCATTCTTCGGGGTCGAATCCGCGTGCTGCGGCGTATTCCTTAGCCAGCAATTCGAACAACTTCGGTTGTCCCCATAGCCGTGCGAAGTTGGCGCATCCTCTCTTGATGTCGACTTCGCCGAAACGCATGCGGTTGATGTCGACGAGTGCGAAGCGGTGTGAACCGTCGGGGAGAGTTTCGTAGAGGATATTGCCGGGGGAGAAGTCGAGGTGTGTCAGATGTGCCTCATGTATGTGGGCTGCAAACCGCGCGAGGTCGCGTGCGAGGCTGATATGTTCGGGGCGATCCATGCGTGCGTTGCCGAGTTCGTAGAGTCGTCCGGGCAGTTCGGACTGCAGGCTGACGAAGTAGGTGTAGCCTATGAGACCGGCGGTGCGCTCCTCGATGTAGGCTACCGGAGCGGGAGTGTCTATGCCTGCTGCAATGAGGTGTTCAGGGTATGTGAATGCCCTTATTCCCTTGGGGCGGCGAAAGCAGGAGTAGATAAGACGGTTTGGCCAGTGGGGTATGGCGTATCGTTTGACGTTGAGCTGCAGATGGCCGTCGGGGCTGATCACTCTGATATGGTTGCGTCCGGAGTGTATCTCCCGGCCATAGTCGAAGTGGGTGGTGATATCGGAGAGATATGGCCGGAGATATTCGTATTGGGGTGAGATGGTTATTTTCATCGTTGGTTGAAGTCGTGGTTGAGTAGCTGGAGATAGGCTTTGAGCCGCAGGAGTGTGGAGTCGCTTTTCCCTTCATTTTCCAGAGTGCCGCCTGTGTAGATGTCGATGACGTGATAGCCGCAAGTATCGAGCATTGCGGCTTCTTCGGGGCGTGCGAAGTAGGCGAATTTCGGGGATGAGCTGTCGAATATGTCTTTCGAGAATGTGAATCGGCTGTGGTCGATGCCGAGCATACCGAGGAGTGTGGCCGCGATGTCGGTTTGCGACGCGGGGATGTCGATCGTGCCGTGGCGGCGGAGCGCGCCGCCGGTCATGACAAGCGGTATGTGGTGACGGTCACGCATCGATGTCAGATTGCGCGGGTGGCATCCGTAGTGGTCGGCGACAAGTACGACGAGTGTGGAGTCCCATCGTGGTGTCAGGCTGAGTTTGTCGACAAACCGTCCGACAATGCTGTCGGTGAATGCGAACGCGTTGGCTTCCTTGCCGGGGAGGATGGTCGCAGGTACATCGAACGGCTCATGGCTGCTTGAGGTCTGGATGACTGTAAGCCTGGGGGCGCCGTTGTCGCGGGCGGAAGCCAGATCATGCTCTACGCGGCTGAAAAGTATATCGTCGTGTGCTCCCCATTTGCCGAGCCGTTGGGTGATCGGGAAGTCGGTGTCGGACACTATGCGGCTGAAGCCTCCGGCAGCGAGCAAGGCACGCATGTTGGTGAAATTGATGTCGCCGCCGTAATAGTAGGTGAGGTCATAGCCGGCATCTTTGAGGGCGAGCGGCAGGGATGGCAGAGACTCAATTTTCCCCACTGACTTCATTACGCTTACGGTAGGTATGCCGGGATAGGCCGACAGTACGGATGCCAGAGCACGATCGGTGCGGAAGCTGTTGGCGTAGAATTCAGTGAAGCTCAGTCCGGCGGATGCGATGCTGTCGAGCCGTGTGGCTATCGCTTCGCCTCCCATGGAGGGCATAAGGTGTGTTGAGAAGCTTTCAAGCAGTATTATGTAGATGTCGGGTCGTGAGGCTGACAGCAGTGTGGTGTCGGGGATGCATTGTCGCAGCGATGTGGCGATGAGATGCGGTTCAAGATCTGCGAGCTGACGGTCGTCAATCGAATTGAGGGTTTTCAGCTCCTTGTTCTGGTGGGTTGCCGAATAGAGTAGATTGAACACCGGATTTGTGGCCGCATGGTTGAGTTTCATTTCCGGGCTGAAGTATGCACGTCCGGGATTCATTGTCGAAACGGTGAATCCGCCGCGCAAGGGGATGAAAAGCAGGGCTGTGGCCAGGATCATCACGGCTGTGGCTTTCAATCGGGCGTCTCTGTTGGGGCGGGGGAGCTGCAGCCTGATCACTGCATGGTTGTAGAGCAGGTAGATGATTACAGCCGACAGCACTATGCACGACAGGCCTCCGGCCTTCTGCGCCGCAGTCATACCGCCGATGACAGCGGCAGGTGAGGTGATGAAGTAGAATATCGGGGTCATGTCGAGCTTGAAGCCCCAGTGGGTATAAAGGGCTGTGTCGAGAACGAATACGGTGCCGCACAACAGGCTGACGATTATGAAATATGCGCGTTCGATTGCCGACAGCATACGGCTGTCAGTCCACAGGTGGGCGATTGCCAGAATGGCCGGCAGGATGGATATGTAGGCGGCGATGGTGCAGTCCATGGGTAGTCCGTGGACTATGGCAGCCATGATCTGTCGCATGCCGAACGGGTCGTATATGTCGGTATGACAGAATACGAACACTATTTTTCCAATAACCGAAATGGCTACCGTGAGTGCGAATGTGAACAGTATCTTGCAGATGTATCTCAACATGGTCGTGCAGATGAATGAGGAATCAATGGCCTTTGATGATTTTCCGGTCGGTTTCTGAAAGTGAATCGGCGAGCGCTTCGGGCACAAACCGCCAGTTGTGATCAGTCGTCGGGGTGATGGTGCCGTTCTTTTCTATCTCTTTCATCATGTAGTATCGTAGGTCGATGTCGGTGCTTGCAACTGTACGCTGCTTCATCTCCTCCTTGCTGAGTCCGGCTCCGCGTGTCATAAGGTCGCCTCCGCCGTTCCCGCGATAGGAGTTTACGGCTACTGTGTAGGTGTGTGCCGGGTCGAACGGTGTGCCGTCGGCCATGGATGTGATGTTGACACGTTTGCCTTTGGGCTGCGTGATGTCGACAGTGTATTCGATGCCTGCGGCGGAGTCGAAATTGTATGCCGGATTGCGCAGCCGGTTGTCGTTGGCCGAGGGTCGCTTTGATCTGAACAGCAGCAGATGTCTCCCGGGATTTGTGGCGGCGGTGTCGACCCAGATGGAGTATGATTCCTCGAGATAATCGCGGATCTCCCTGCCGGTGAGCTTCATTGTGAGGAGCATGTTCTCGTATTTGTAGAGGCCGAACATGTCGCTTACCCTTACATCGCCGGGCTTGATCACGGCGTCGATCGACAGTGGTGCGGCAAATGAGATGTCGGCGCCTGTCAGCTGAAGCTGCAGCCGGTGGATTAGTGTCATGAAAGGTGACGGGCCGAAAAGTGACTCCGAGGAGTCAAACAGTCCTTCGCTGCGGCCTATGATACGTCCGGTGAAGTTCTCTACGGCCTGGCGTTGCGCTCCGAAATGCGACATATACTCAGGCGACGGATTGAGAGTGTCGACATCGGCGAGCGATCCTGTTATACGCTTGTCGATGATTGTTCCATCGGAGTCGATTGAAAGTGTAATGTCAAGCACTCCTACCGCCTTGGCATCGTTGGCGGGATTCAGCAGTACGACCGGCCGGCCTTCGGGATTGGTCACGATGCGGTTGGCGCGCTGGTGGTCGTGTCCTCCGAGTATGGCGTCGAATCCGGCAACGTTGCGGGCTACTTCAAGACAGGCGTTCTCTGTCAGCCCCGGACGTCTGGAGGCGTCGGAATATCCCGAGTGGAAGAGTCCGATGACGATGTCGGGGTTTTCCTTACGCCGGACGGTTTCCACCCATTTTTGTGCCGATGTGGTGATGTCCTCGAATCTGAGGCCGCTCCATAGCGGTTCGGGGAGCCACATTGGTATGCCCGGGGTGAGCATTCCGATGACGGCCGTCCGGATGCCCTGGCGCTCTATTATCGTGTATGGTCTGAGGTATGGGAGTCCGGTGGCGGTGTCGATGACGTTGGCGCCCATTATGGGCACGTCGGTAGCTTCGATCCAGCGGTCGTACACCTTGTGGCCGGTTTCCACATCGTGGTTGCCTATGGTGGCGGCATCGTACGACATATAGTCGTAGATTTCGGAGGCGATATGACGCGATGCGGTATCGACAAAATTGTAGTAGTAGACCGTCGGCTGTCCCTGGAGTATATCGCCGTTGTCGAGCAGTATAACTGATTCAGGGCCGTCGGATGAGCGGAGTGAATCAACGAATGTGGCTACTCGCGCCATGCTGCCGTTCCATGGAGTGCGTGTGATGAAGTTGTAGGGGAAGAAATTGCCATGGACGTCGGATGTCTCGACTATTTTCAGCCGCACTTCCCGGGGTGGTTGCGTTGTCGTGTCTGCGGCTCCTGCCGCTGATGTGATGCTCATGATGATAAGGAGAGCGAGTATTTTAATGCGTGTCATTGTCGTTGCGTTCTGTGAGATGTTAAGAGCCGGATCGACGTGGCGGCATTGATGTCGATGTTTAGTTGTTGCCTGTATAAAGACATCGTATTTTGCCTACTTTGAGTTTGCCTTCAAGCTTGAGGGGAATATGGCCTGGTGCGGTCCATATCCAGATGTCGATGTCGTCAGATGTCTTAGCCGACTTTTCGTCGGTGAATGTGAAGCTGATACGGTAGGTGGGGTATGTGCGCCCGTCGAGTTTCAGCTCTTCCGTTCCGAGATATTTTATGGTGAGAAGTTCTTTTCTTTTTCCGGAGAAAATGTTGATGGTCTTGGAGTAGCCGGATTTCAGGTTTTTGAAATCGAGCATGCGCAGATAGTAGAACACGCTGACGAGGTCGACTGTAGGACCCTGTGCTTTGAGCGTGATGTCGGAGTGGCTGACGGTGCCTTTTTTCTTGCGCCGTATGCGGTGGGATGTGGCTGTGAATGTGTCGCCTGAACGCTGTATGCGTATTATGTCGTGGTCAAACCGTCCGTCTTCATGGGCTATTCGCTCGTAGTGGCGCGGAAGCATGTCGGTGCGGTCCATTATGGATATCAGTGTGTCGCGCAGAGTGTAGAAATGATCGGCCCACGGTTCGGAGCGGGCATAGAGTGTGGCCTTGAAGTGGTCGGGAGCCGATGTCAGCTTCAGGGTTGCGCGGCCGGCCTGCTTGTGTACAATGCCCCATTTGAACATCACTTTATAATTGAGCGTTTCGTCGGTGAAACCGTGTGCGGCCGTTGTCAGTGCTACACACAGCAAGGCTGTAAGCAGTATGATGTGTCTTTTCATTGCCTTGAGTTGATGTCGGGGAAGGGGAGCGCCGAGCGTGAGGCTTGCTCTATGCGTTTGTTGCGCCAGCATTTGCGGCATACGGAAATGTATCGGTCATTTCCACCTATTTCCACTTGCTGACCGGAGTCGGCGAAGTCGCCGTTGGCGTCGATGCGTGCGTTTACAATGGTCTTGCGCCCGCATGTGCAGGTTGATTTGATCTCGTCGATGGTGTCGGCGATCTCAAACAGTCGTCTGGAGCCTTCGAAAAGCCTGGAGCGGAAATCTGTACGAAGTCCGTAGCATATCACGTTGCTGCCGAAGTCGTCGACCACTCGCGACAGCTGATCGACCTGTGCCTCGGTGAGGAACTGGGCTTCATCGATGAGAAACCAGTCGATGACAGCCATGTTCTCCTCAAACAGTTGTTGGGCGAGCCTGTATAGGTCAGTGTCGCCATAGATCCACATACAGGGTCGTTCAATGCCGATGCGGGAGCGGATTACATTGTTGTTCTCTCGGGTGTCCACTACGGGTTTCAGGCATACGTGTTTCATGCCTCTTTCCTCAAGGTTGTAAGCTGTCGTCAGCAACAGGGCTGTCTTGGCCGATCCCATCGTTCCGTATCGGAAATATAGCTTGCCTCTGCGGTTCATGCTCCTGAAATTGATTAGTGTGGGCACACCGGTATGCGGATACATGGTGTGCGTTTGTCTTGCAAAATTACAAAAATATGTATCTACAGGAAATTAATGGACTGATAAAATGAGTTGGAGCGTCAGCGTTCAAACAAACGTTCAAGCAGTTCACAGCGCTGTCGCATAGTGAACTGCTTGTAGTCAAAGATTCTGATGCGGTTGCACTGGAGGCTGGTATTCCATTCTTATGTGAAAGGGTGTGTGTATGCCAACCATATGGACCGGTTAGCCGCAGTCTACTTGAGCAGGCGCAGGGCGGCCTTGATTACAGGCGAACCGGCTGTGCCGAAATAGCTGTCGTAATTCTCCCGGATTTCGATATCGGGTTTGATTCCGGTGCCTACGAACTCGGTGCCGTCGGGTGCTACGTCATGTTTGGAACATATATTGGCGTATGCCACGCCCGGTATGAGGACAATTTGCACTCCGTTGCCGGTAGAGCCGGCAGTGGGAGTACCTACAATCATGCCGCGTCCCATGCCGCGGAATGCGGCTGTGAAATCTTCGGCGGCAGAGAATGTTCCCCCGTCGACAAGTATAGCTGCCGGGCGGTCAAAGACAGGGCGGTCGGTAAAGGGCGGCAGGGTGTTTCCCGCCCCTTGATGTACAGGCTGATCCATGCCCCAAGACGCAAAAGCAGGAATGTAGGCTGGCGAAGTCCATTGGCCGGTCTTTATGGTGTCGGAGGTGAGATGGCGCAGGATGTAGTCGCCGTTGCCTGAGTTGCCGCCCTCGTTGCCCCGAAGGTCGATTATTAGTGCACGTGTCTTGAGTATGGAGGGATAGATATTGTCAAACTGCTGGCAGAAATCGGCATCCATGAAATTGTTGATGCGCAGAAGTCCCACTTTGTCCTTAAGAAGCGAGAATTCGATGGCGCGCGGTGACGAGGGCCAGAATTTCCCGTCGGGGGTGTATTCTGCATCAAGATTTGTCTTGCCGTCTCTGAACGTCATACGCATGGTTTCACCTTTCTTCGTGGCAAGAAGATTGTAGCCATTGAAGGCGGTGTGTTCGCTCCACTGAGGAGTGGAGGATGAAATATATGGCATGACGTGGGTATAGCCGTATTCTGCTACTGGGATGCCGTTGACGCTGACAAGCTCCATGCCGTGTTTTATGCCTTGTTCTTCAAGTGCAGGCGACAAGACCTCATCGGCGTAGACCCGTCCGTCGAGAATTACGGTCGATAACGGGGTGTAACATTTGTTTCGGTCGTAGCCGTAGACAAATGTATGGCCGTCACCAAGTCTGGCCGCCATGAGTTGCAGCAGTTCGCCGACTCGCTCGTCGTCACCGTTGTGGGCGGCATCGGCCACAGGCTCCATATTTGCTACGTAGAGACTGTCCCAGTCAAGTCTCACGCGCTTCATGAATGCGAAATTGCGTCTGACGCCCGACCACAGCCGCGAAAGACCCAGTAGCGCCAGTTCCCGTCGAGAAGCGAATGCGAGCGGGTCGTGTTTGGTAGCATCGAGCGAGTCGCAGTGTGTCCATACCTTTGGCAAACATATCTCACCAGTGGTGGTGGCCTTCATGAAGCTAAGACGTGAGTCGGCGCTGTCGTAGTCGTAGACATATATTGTGTTGAGCGGCTCGATGAGAGTGGCCGAACAGTGGTCGTTGTAACGTATCACGAAGTTGTCGCGGCCTATTTTCTGGAAGAAGTTGTCGAATTCGGCAGCCTTATTTTGGGAAACATCCGGGAGCGAGATGCGCAAGCCCTGCGTCCAGCCTTTGCCCAGACCTCGCTGCCAGAGGAATCCTCCTGGTGCTTTGGCGCCGTCGGATCCGGTGTATCTGACCTTACAGGTTTCGGCTCCGGGAGCGGTGAGCACTGCATTGTAAAGGGAATCAAGGCGGACTGTAATGGCGTTGATGTCCGCCTCCTGCGCGGCGATTGCAAATGGTAATGC
>NZ_PUED01000349.1 GCF_003024925.1 Paramuribaculum intestinale | reverse complement strand
ATGCAGGACTGTGTGGATGATATGGCTGCTATATGTCTTAAAAACGGGGGAGCGCTATCATGAGGCTATACCATGGTTCCAATCAACCGATAGAAAGAATTGACCTGACAAAAGTCCGTAAATACAAGGACTTTGGACAAGGATTTTATACGACTCATCTTCCACAGCAAGCCAAAGAATGGTCAAGAACCATCACTAATCGCTACGGAGGAATCCCGACCGTAACCGAATATGAATTTGACCTGGATAAGGCTATTGCAGCCGGACTAAATGTAAAGATTTTCGAGGTTGCTGACCGAGAATGGGCACTTTTCGTTATGGCAAATCGCAACAGGGTCGGCAGGGAGTTTCATCATGATTATGACATCGTAATCGGTCCGGTAGCTGATGATGATATGGCACGTCTTTTCGGACTTTACGATATGAAAATTATAGGCCTCGAGGCTGTTGTGGCAGGTCTTATTTACAAAGATCTAAACTCTCAATATTTCTTTGCAACCGAACGTGCTCTTGATTATCTTGTGAAACTATGAAGCAGACAGACAACAACTTTGAATTTCTGGTTGAATATATCACCGCCAAAGTAGTAGAGTGGATGATGAAAGACCAAGGCATAGGTCTTGAAGAAGCATTGGTGCAGTTTCATAATACCGAGACTTTTGAAAAGCTATGCGGTTACAAAACAGCTCTTTACATCGAAAGTCCGGCATGCGTTTATGAAACCTTCTTGGACGAATTTCGACAAGGCACTATCCGCAATCTCACCGACTAAGAAGTCTGCGAAATTAAGATTCGTTTGAAAAAGTGTGGCAATCCTTCGCTTATTCGTTGGAAAAAGTGACATGGAGGTTTGTTGATTCGATCGAAAAAGTGTAGCCCTTGTTCAGCTAAATTTGAGAATCTATGCTTAAAAAGAATTCAATCAGTCTTCAGCGTATTCGTAGTAGATATCCCATAATGTATCGGGAAAGCCATATCCACAACATTCCACTGATTTAATCATACGTTGCATACGGAGACTGTAATCTGATATCAATCCATTGGAAGATATGAATTTGACTGCTTTGTTGAAATTGTTTTCAAGAGCGGTGTAAAAAGGCTCGTCGTAATCGCCATATTGAGCAGTCAGGCTACATCCTTGTTCTACATAATAGAGCATCAAATCTGCAATAGCATGAGGATCTGGTATGAGTTTCTTGAACGCGGTTATCAGTTTATTGCATTCTCTGAAGCTTGGATCTTTAGGCCAGTCATTCCGTCCGTAGAATTGGCTGCGGATTGCTTTTTTGTACTTTTCACGTTCTGCATCGCTATTGGGTGCAAGCTGTT
>NZ_PUED01000348.1 GCF_003024925.1 Paramuribaculum intestinale | reverse complement strand
TGTCTATCCTGCATTGCTCTTTTGCCGCCTCAAAATCCCTTGCGTGTTTTTGCTCCCCGATCTCCAGAACGACCGAGCCGCCACGGTTCCGGCAGCGCCTTGAGCGCAACCGGAAACCGTCTGGGGAGAACCCCAGACCCCCATCGCTGTAACACCGACGGTCTACGACCACCTACCAACCGAGTGACTGCCTGTACCGTGCAAATGGGCTTTGCAGGGGGCTGGCGCGGTTCCTGGCGACCTGAAAGCCCCTGGCTAGGGGTATCGGCGCGCCTGACCTCCTGAAACGCTCTGTAAGCGTTTTTCGCGCCTTCCATGCCCTGACGGGCATTTAAACCCCGCCTCGTGCGTCTGAGAGCTTCTGAGCGCGTTTGAAGGGCTATCTGACGACTCATCCCCGAAAGAACAACAGCGGAATCACCGACAACATGCGAGAGGTGGCACCGCTCGCCGCAGCCCCAGCGACCGAACGTTAGTGAGCGAGTGGGCGAGGAAGCGGAAGAGAACCGGAAACCACATTGAGCACGTACGCACTGATACGGGGTGTCGGGGCGAAGCCCTGACCAGATGGCAAACGGAATATCGTCGCGGGTGACGGTATTACATTTGCACATCCTGTCCCGATTTCTGCGGGGGTTAACGGTGAACGGACGGCAAAAAACGTGCAGGAGCTGTTGAACGTGAAAACCACGAAATCTGGCAAAAATCACGGCTGGCGAGGCTTGCAGAGGAGTAAGCGAGGCTTGCAGAGGAGTAAGCCAGTATACACTCCGCTATCGCCACGTGACTGGGTCAGGGCTGCGCCCCGACACCCGCTAAAACCCGCTGACGCGCCCTGACGGGCTTGTCTGCTGCCGGCATCCGGTCACAGACAAGCTGTGACCGTCTCCGGGAGCTTCGTTATGTTCCTGTTTCACTTTCGGCTTCAAAGCGAGCCTGGATGCTGTTCTGGAGTTCTTCCGGGAGTTCGTGCAGTCGTTCACACATGGCCGCCTGCTCGTCGCATCCAGTTTTTCAAGCAGTGTCAGGCTCTGGCTTCTGATAAATCGCGCCATATTCAGCGCAGTTTGTTGTTGTTTGTTCACTATTCCGTTGTGCTCCGTCAGTGATATGTGGAGTGTGAGTAAATCAGGATTGTTTTACAGGATAAACTGCGGCACATTCATCCCGTTGCAGTAGCAACGATGGGAAATACAACTACGAAAATTATTTAGCGATTCGTTCTCCCCCGGTCCGGGTTCCGCCTGTTCCGGGGGTTTTTTGTCTGTGAGTATTTTCCATGTAGTAAACGCTACATAAAAAATTCCGGATTGGAGGAATCGTTGTAAAGAGA
>NZ_PUED01000347.1 GCF_003024925.1 Paramuribaculum intestinale | reverse complement strand
AAGTTGTTGTCGGAAAATATCATTTACCTCTCGTTGCCGGAGCATTTTCCACATTAACTTCGGGTATGCAATCAAAAGAAAATATAGACGGTATGATTGGAAACAATTTTCTCAAAAGGTTTAATATGGTAATGGATTTCAAGAATAATCGTATATATTTGAAGCCCAACAAATTCCTCTATTCTCCATTTTACGATCTTTTGCTTCCGTAATAACCTCTGTCTTTTCCGCATAATGGACTTTAACGCACTTGCATAGTGCGCTAAAGCCCATATTTATTAACGACTATTGATAGCCCATTTCTGCCATAAAATTGTGTCTTTTGTTTTCCTCTTGTACCACAGGGCTGTAACTGTCTTATTATTTGGGTTGAAAATGCTTGGAAGAGACAACTACTTTGATTGAATATATCTTGATGATTCGTTAAGATGAACCATTTGAATTAATCTTTGTTAATATTACATAACATTTAATTCAAAGTTTATGAAAAAATTTTTACTTTATCTAACAGGGATTTTTATTCCGGTGTCAATGTTAGTTCTCTTGGAGGGTTGCTCTTCAGAAGAGGATATACCGTATAAAAATAGCACGGAGAGAACAATTGCAGAAGAGTATCTTGAAGCCTCTGAAAAGGCTGCCGTATTAAATAAGGATGCATTTAATGAGATCGGTGTCTCTATCTCAAGCCGTGCTACTACAAAAGACGATATCGTAGGTTATCTACTTACCTTATCTCCAGAGGAAATTGAAGATTTATATATTTCGTTAGATGGTGAAAATCAAGAAATCAAAACTGATGAGTTGGTTTCTTTAAAATTGGATAGTCTAATGCAAGTTGCTCCTGCCGAAGATGTCGCAAAGTTATATTCATTAATGGACGACTACGTATCTGCAGGCGGTCACTCTGTTACAAGACTAGAAACAGCCTGTACCTCAATCGAATCTCCGATTGTAAGAGGAATGGCTGTAAATTCGGCTGCTATATATGATAATATAACTACGCCTGAAACAGCTGCATCATTGGCTACAGTTTCAAGAACCACACGTGCTTGTGTGCTTCAATTAGCATTCGATTGTGGTGGTATTGCAATTGGGGCGTGTTCAACAGCAATGGATTTTGCTGATGGAAATTATGGATTTGCGATTATTGGATGTGTACATGATGTAGTATCTATTGTATCTGCAATAAGAAGTTATCATCGGTGTGAAAGATTGGCGGCGTGGCGTTAAAATTTAATATGGTTGGCTATTAGTCAACCATATTCATAAATCTTAAATAAGAATGTCTAGTTTATTAATTTATAGCGGATTAAGCAGTTTGCTATTAGGTGCTATATTAGGC
>NZ_PUED01000346.1 GCF_003024925.1 Paramuribaculum intestinale | reverse complement strand
GGCTCAAGCCGAAAGTGCGGTGCATGAATTTTGGGAAAAGTGTTAAATTTGCGTCATGAAAACCAGTGATGCATTTTGGCAGTTTTTACCCGAAGGCTTAAACGAGCTGTTTGAGATGGTCAGGTTTGAAAAGACAGACCAATCCTACGACATATGGCTTGACGAGAAGAAGAAATTGTCTGATGAGGATTTTCGTAATCCCCATATCGTAGCGAGAGGCTACACGGACTATGTTACCGTACAGGACTATCCCTTGCGGGGTCGTCCTGTGTATCTGCATATGCGCAAGAACAAGTGGTGGGACAAGAAAACAAACGAGATATTCTCCTACAACCTTGAACTTCCCAACGAAGAAGGGACACGACTCAGTGCCGAGTTCGTGGCTTTTTTAAAAGACGAAGGTGGAGACGACAGCCCTGTCGATTAAGTACATAGCGCGGATGTACTGCGTAAGCGGCAAGTATTTTGCTGACTTATACCGCAATAAGCTGAGCGGCTACGCCCAGTGGTGCGAGAGCGAACTCGGTTGCGGATTCTACTTCAACGCCGCCAACATCGGCCCGTACATGAGCCTTGACGAGACCTGTCTGAGCAACGGGGAGGTATGGACTTTCCTCACCAACAAGGACGGTCATGGCGGCCCCGGAACGCTGGCGGCGGCCATTCCCGGCACCAGGAGCGATGAGATAATATCGATTCTTATCGGCGCGATGGGAAAATCAGTCAGACGCCGGGTGAAAGAAGTGACGTGCGATCTGTCGCCGTCAATGATGCTCATTGCCGCCGAGGTTTTCTACAACGCACACGTTGTCAACGACCGTTTCCACGTACAGCAGGTCTACAACGAGGCTGTCGATGAAATCCGTGTCGACATCCGCCGTCAGCTCATAGCAGAGGACAATTCCCGCGACAAGTCCGAGCCGCCGATGACGTACTCCAACGGCGAGACCATGCGTCAGATACTTGCCCGCAGCAAGCACACACTGATGATGTCGCAGAACAAATGGACTGACATACAGCGACATCGAGCCAACATTCTATTCAAGCACTATCCGATACTCAAAGCTGCGTATCAGCTCGCGATGGAGCTACGCCGCATATTTAATCTGAAAATCTCACCGACCAAGGCATTAGGGAAGATGAACAAATGGTATGAGAAAGTAATGGCATTGGACAACAATAACTTCCGTTCCGTGATCAAGACATTCAAGAACCATGCCCCGACAATAATCAACTACTTTCGCAGGAGGGCCACCAACGCCTCGGCCGAGGCATTCAACTCAAAGGTCAAGATCTTCCGATCGCAGATGCGTGGAGTAAGAGACCGAGACTTCTTCATCTTC
>NZ_PUED01000345.1 GCF_003024925.1 Paramuribaculum intestinale | reverse complement strand
CCCACACACGCATAGCCGAGCTCGACTATGACGCCCGCGTGGCCGAACTGGCCATGATGCTCGGAGGCGAGTCGTCGGCCGAGGCGGCCAGAGCCAATGCCGTGGCTCTCCTTGCCGGCAGATAAAACCGGTCTCCCCGACGGGGGTCATAATCGATAACAGAATAATAGGAAAAGTATAACAGGATAACAGCAATGATACAGTCAACCGACTACATATTCGGCCTGCGTGCCGTGATGGAGGCCATCGAGGCCGGACGCGACATAGACCGCGTGTATATAAAGAAGGATCTTGACGGCGATCTGGCCCGTCAGCTCACCGACATGATACGCGCCAACGGCATTGTCAGCCGGCGTGTGCCGGTGGAGCGCATCAACAAGATCACCCGCAAGAACCATCAGGGCGTGGTGGCCATACTGTCGGCTGTGACCTATCACAGTATTGACAATCTCGTGCCGCAGCTCTACGAAGACGGGGTGACCCCTTTTCTGATGGTGCTCGACGGCATCACCGACGTGCGCAACTTCGGCGCCATAGCCCGCACGTGCGAGTGTGCGGCTGTCGATGCGGTGGTCATACCGGCTCACGACAGTGTGAGTGTCACCGCCGACGCTGTCAAGACCTCGGCCGGCGCGCTGTCCTATCTGCCGGTGTGTCGTGTCAACTCCACGCTGTCGGCCGTAAGATACCTCAAGGCGAGCGGCGTCAGGGTCGTGGCTGTCAGCGAGAAGGCTGATATCAACTACACCATGGCCGACTATTCGGGGCCAGTGGCTCTCGTGATGGGAGCCGAGGACCGCGGCATATCGCCCGAAGTACTCCGCGAGTGCGACACCTTCGTGTCGATACCGATGTTTGGTCATATCGGATCACTCAACGTATCGGTGGCAGCCGGAGTGCTCGCCTACGAAGTAGTGCGCCAGCGCCTCAGCAGCAACATGGAGATCATCTGAGAGCATCGGAGCGATCATGGCTGCTATAGCTATCATGGTAATCAGAATAATAGTAGTCATTAGATAGTCAGAGTAATCGTAATTCTCATAATATCATCGGAGTCATCGGAGCGATCTGATGGCTCCGATGATTTTTACCTCTAGCCTTGCTTCGCTCTCTCTCCTCCTCCTCCTCCCTGTGCTGACGCCATGTCGCGGGCTCGTGCCCTCCGGGACTCGCCGCGCTGTGTGTGGTTCTCTCTTGTCCGGGGTCTACGCCTCGGATGGTCACCGATCCGCTGTCGCGCATCGGCGTCCATCCTCCGCTCCGAACCCCGGTTTCCATCTCCCCGCACGCTCCGCGGCTCCCGCCCTCCCCGCCGGATGGGGTGACGTTCTCGGAGCCGCGGAGCG
>NZ_PUED01000344.1 GCF_003024925.1 Paramuribaculum intestinale | reverse complement strand
CCCCTCTTCCCCCGCCGGATGGGCTGCCGTCCTCGGAGCCGCGGAGCGTGCGGGCAGATGTTATCCCCGGTTCGGAGCGGCGCGCCACCTTTGCCACGCGTCAGCGGGGCGGGGGAGCGCGCCGCGTAGACCGGGGGAGAGGAGAGAGGCGTCCCCGGTCGGCCGAGCTGCGGAGCATGCGAGATCAGCCGCCCGCGCCAGCCCAGGCCACCCGCTCGCATATAGCACTCCCTCTCTCTTCGGCCGCTTGGGGGTGGTCGTAGACCACCGACCTCTGTAAACCCCGCCATGACGCCCGAAGGGCGGCTTGGTGGGGGAGTATGCTCGCCCGCTATGCGGATCTTCGTGGATGAGCCGCAGGGACAGTCAGCACATCTCCGAATAACGACCCCCTAAAAAGCAGCGCGCCCCCGATTCACATCGGTGACGCGCCAATATATACTAACTTATTATTTTTTGGATGGTTTACTTCACCACCGCCTTGACGGCCTTGCCCGAGGCGAGGCGCACGATGTAGATACCGCGGGGGAGTCCCTGGGGATTCACGCGGCGTCCGGCGATGTCGAAGGTCTGCGCGCCCTCGGGCACGATGATCGAGTTGCCCTCCACGCGCACGCTTCCGGCCTCCTGATCGGCTTCCACGCCGCTGATGCCCGTCACTTCGGGCTTGAACTTGATCTGGTAGTCCCTGACTGACTCCGCTCCGGGGCGCTTGCCGCTCTCGAGGGCGTAGGCCTTGATCTGTCCGTTGATGACGGCCTGCGTGTCGTTGGTGAGTGTCAGCGGTCCGTTGTAGAGCTTCTCGGCGGCTCCGTCGAGCGAGTAGTAGATTGCCGCTCCTGCGGGTCCGTTGATGGTGATGACGGTCACTGCCTCCTGCTCGTCGACGGTGATGGTGACGTCGCCCGAGAGGTATTCTCTCACCACCTCCGTTCTGGCCTCATGCGAGGGGAGCATGTCGTCGGCTGTGGCGCGTGCGAGTATCTCGCCCGATGCCGTGGCGTCGAAGGCTCCGGTGTAGGGATTCCATGTCTTGCCTCCGTCGAGCGAATACTCGATGGCTGCACCCTCTGTGGCACAGGTGATGCTGACGGTGGTCTTGTCGAGGAACGCAGCCTCGGCGGGGGTGATCACGGGGAGTGCCACACGGTCGATGGCCTGCGATGCGGTGAGGTAGATCACCGGCTTGTCGTTTTCGTCGGCGAGCACGTAGCCTTTGAGCTTCCATGCCTCGGCGTCACCCTCGGGGATGGCGGCGAATGTCGGGTCGATGGCGTATGTGTTGCCCTCGGCGTCGGTGGCGTTGCCTTCGGCCACGGTGACTCCAAAGAGTGTGGCGGGCGCGGGGGT
>NZ_PUED01000343.1 GCF_003024925.1 Paramuribaculum intestinale | reverse complement strand
CTCTCAATCAGCGTAAAAATAATAGCATATCAAATTTACTGAAATGAATGATATATTATTAATTAGAATCAAAATTCATTGACTCGATAAAGATATTTCCGATATTCTCGACATAGACGCGGTTTAGGTCGAGAATGTTGTTTACACGGCCTCCGACTATGCGGCTCATGAAGTCTTGCTCCAGCTGCATCAGTTCGCCGACGTTTGATGTGAATTGGTCGTAGTGCTTGGAGCCTTGAATGAATAGATTGAAGATTGCCTGTGACGGGTTTTCTACACCGTAGTTATCCCTTAAATCATCGCGGACTCGCTCAAACGGGGTCTTGTATCTGTTATAGAAGTCGGAGACAGTAGCCTTGGATAGTTTCTCGCGTTCGTCATCCGAGAGCGCGAACACCGGGAAGAACAGTTCGTCGAGGATATTGGCGAAAAGAGTCTTTTTATTCTTGAAATAGTATGCGATAGCACCCCTTGTCTGCTTGATTACCTTTTCAATATCGGAAATCGCGATAGCGTCCCAACTGCCGATAGCAACCAGCGGATAGCACTTTCTAAGTATATCCGACCTATTTCTTAACGATTGTTCCCGATGTTTCGACATTACGCAAAAAGGGTATGGAGAAGCGTCGTATCTAACACGAGGGTTGTTGTGGAAGACCTGTAAGAAAGATACGGCGCAACCCCATACCCGTATGACGTATGGACTCGCGTTTCATATCTATCCGTCTTCTTACTAAAATTTTCCACGCAAAATGCGGATAATGCAGAAAATGCAGAGGAAATTATGCTGTTATCAATTTTAGGTCGAAGAAGAAAATCCGGCTTTTCAAATCCTCATCGGCAGATATGCCAAACGCATCTTTCTCTCCTTGCTCGGTCTTATATAGAGGCTTAAAGCCGTTTTTCAGGTAGTAATGCAGAGTGGATTCGGTATTGTAGGCATCAACGAGCATATAGCGGCAAGCCGCCTTATTATTCTCGTCCATAAACCAGTATTTGAGGACATCCATGAGCTGAGTGCCTATATTCAATCCTTGACCTTGAAATGTCTTGTTCACACCGAGGCGACCAATCAACACCGCAGGATAGCTGCGGTGGCGCTTTTGCTGGGGTATCTTTCGTTGGAGAGCATTTCGTGACGGATTGTCGAGTGTATAGGTCTTAATGCCATCGTAGGAGAGAGTGGCAATCGCCACAATTTCACGCTGATTCTCTCGGTTTATCCAACAATACGTTTTGCCAAGCAATTCATCCTCATAGAGAAAGACATCATGGCTGAAAAAATCGTCAAGGTCGTAATCTCCACAAGAAAAGGGGTCACAGTAATCTGCGACCTCCTTGGTATAAGGC
>NZ_PUED01000342.1 GCF_003024925.1 Paramuribaculum intestinale | reverse complement strand
ACGAACTATATTAAAAACCAAATAAAATGAGGCAAAAATTACATCCACCTTAGATTATTTGAGAATGGTCTTGCCGCAGTCCGCTCTTGGGGGCGGTTTAGGCCGCCCCCGCCGCTCGGGCATCCCCTAGCCAGAAGGAGAGAGGAATAGTTTAGAGGGCGGAATCAGGTTTCGTAGAGACGAAGCCGTCGATATATGACTTATTGGATGTCACAACAGCAAAAGCCTGTCTAACGAGTTTATTTGCCACAGCAATCATGGCTACTTTGCCTGATTTTCCTTTGCCCCGCAAACGCTGGTAGCATTCCTTGCACGCCTTGTTGTGCTGACTTGCTGACCATGCCGCCACATAAAGCATCGAACGCAGAGTCTCGTCACCGTTACGGTTGATATGTCCACGGATATTGATGCTTGTGCCGGACTGCTCTATCGTGGGGCAGATACCGATAAAGCGGGACAACTGCTTGGCATTTTCAAAGTAGGTAAAGCCTCCGGTAGCTATAATCAGCGCAGTGGCAAGTGTGACTCCGATACCCTTTATAGAGGTAAGGAGTTTAAGCTGCTTGTCAAACACATCGGTTACGACCGTCTCCATTTCCTGCTGCATGTACTTGATCTGCTTTTCAAGGAAGGTTATGGTCTGTTTCAATGAGTTCAGACATTTCTTATCCTTAACCGGCAGAGGCTCAAGTGATGAAAGAAGATTCTTTGTCGCTGTCAGTTGCTTCTGAAGTTGACGCAGGACTGTTTTCTTCTGTTTCAGAAGCATTATCTGTTCGGACGGGAACTTATATGGTTCCGGCTTGAATCTCTCCCCGAAATCGGCAATGAGACAGGCATCTTTGGAGTCTGTTTTGGTAACCGACATCATTACGCGGGAATAGTTTTTTATCTTCTTCGGATTTATGAGGCTTGCCCGTATGCCGGTCTTGTCAAGAAGATAAAGAAGAAGGAAGCAGTAGTTGCCTGTCGCCTCCATCACGCAGTGGTGGATAGCATGGTCAAGCTTCGAGATGAACTTGCGGATGCCTTTCGCGTTGTTTTGGAAGGTCTCGGTACGGTAGCCCTTTCCATGAGGAAAAGCAGCTACAAACGTCGCTTTGCTGATGTCGATGCCTATGTATGTCATGTTATCAAATCTTTTGTCAGGAACTACATCTTTTGCACTCTCGTCGCAAACACGGGGTCAGTCATACCGCCCCAACGAACTATCCAGTCTTTAGATGTAAAAGCATGGGGACTGAACGTTAGTCACGGGTTTTGCCACCCCCTAATCTGCCTTGTTCCATGCTTGTGATGCCTGATATTTGAAGATAAATTTATTCAAAAACATTTAACCGTACAAATGTACGACC
>NZ_PUED01000341.1 GCF_003024925.1 Paramuribaculum intestinale | reverse complement strand
ATCGAGCGACAGTCGAGTTCTTACCTAGTGCCGTCGTCGGCAGCGTCATATGGGTATAAGAGACAGTCAGGTGCGCGATGTCACGGCGCCCGTACTGCTCCGTTTTCCCGACATACTCGACAACCGTATCGAAAAGATCTCGAAGTGCTTCCGGCAGGCGGCCGAGGAATATGGTTACAGCGCCAAGAATTTCATCATCTATCCGATCAAGGTCAATCAGATGCGTCCGGTGGTGGAGGAGATCGTCAGCCATGGCAAAAAATTCAACATCGGACTTGAGGCCGGATCGAAGCCGGAGCTTCACGCCGTGCTGGCCACCAATATCGACGACAACGCTCTGATAATATGCAACGGATATAAGGACGTGGAGTTTATCGAGCTTGCTTTGCTCGCCCAGAAGATGGGTCGTCATATCTTTATCGTCGTTGAGAAGATCCACGAGCTGGTGCTGATAGCATCAGTGGCCAAGCGACTGAAAATACAGCCCAATGTTGGCATCCGCATCAAGCTCTCCTCTACCGGATCAGGCAAGTGGGAGGAGTCGGGCGGCGACCAGTCGAAGTTCGGACTCAACTCGAGCGAACTGCTTGAGGCGCTCGACATTCTGGAGAAAAACAAGATGACCGACTGTCTCAAGCTGATACATTTCCACATAGGCAGTCAGGTCACCAAGATACGCCGCATCAAAAACGCTCTGCGCGAGGCCACACAGTTCTACGCGCAGCTCTCGCGTCTGGGCTACAACATAGATTTTGTCGACATAGGCGGAGGCCTTGGAGTGGACTATGACGGCACCCGCAGTTCGGCCTCGGAAAGTTCCATGAACTATTCCATTCAGGAATATGCCAACGATGCCGTGTCGGCGCTTGTGGAGGTGTGCAAGAAAAACGGACTTAATCAGCCTAACATCATCACGGAGAGCGGACGTTCGCTCGCGGCGCATCATTCGGTGCTCGTGTTCGAAGTGCTCGAGACCACATCGCTCCCCTCGTGGAAGGAGAGCCAGGAGATCGGTCCGGACGATCATGAGCTTGCCCGCGAACTTTACGATATATGGGATCGCCTCGACCATCCGCGTCTGTTCGAGAGCTGGCATGATGCCTTGCAGATACGCGAGGAGGCGCTCGACCTCTTCAGCCTCGGCATGCTCGACCTGCGCACACGCGCTCAGATCGAGAAACTCTTCTGGTCCATAGCCCGCGAGGTGGGCGAATTGGCTTCAACGCTCAAGCATGCTCCCGAAGAGCTGCGCAAGATAGCGCGCATGCTTCCCGACAAATATTTCTGCAATTTCTCGCTGTTCCAGTCGCTGCCCGACCTTTGGGCCATCGACCAGCTTTTCCCGATCATGCCCATACAG
>NZ_PUED01000340.1 GCF_003024925.1 Paramuribaculum intestinale | reverse complement strand
GCTGTGAGTGATCGCATTAAAAACGCACATAAGGAAGCAACCTATCTATTTTCAGAGGTTGAAATAGTTAAAGCCCTGAGATGCTATAACATAATTCCAGATGAGTTAGAAGATAAAATTCATAAATTCTTTAACGAGCAACGATTGAGTATAGAAATATACGACAAGGATAATAATTTATTCCGACCAAGAGAATGGTTTGTGGTGGCATTAGATGCCATTGGAGAAGCCGTAAGTATAATATTGCGAAATGAACAAGATATTTACTACTACAATCAAACCATTCAGCAAATAGTGAAAAAATAATCATTATGAATAAATTCTCACTTACTGTTAATTATATAAGTTCAACCTCACATCTTACATGCAAGAACTTATTCGATAGATTTTTAGAAAAAAAATACTCGGATTGTACGGGGTGGGGGTACTCAAATGTGTCATTGGACGAGTCTCTTATCATGGGGACTCTCCTTAAATCCGTGATACGATATTACCAAGTGTGGAATCCGGAAACTTCTGTATTAGAGAAGAAATCTTATACTCAAGTTAAAGAAATAAACTTTAGAATTGATTTATTGCACTCTTCATTCATTGTAGAAGGGGGAGTGAAAGATATGAACACAGTAAAACAGTCTTTAAGACAGATTGCATATAATGAATTTACATATGCGCCATTAGATACGACACTCTATAGTCTTCTTGTAAAGTTTTCATTTGATGCAATCCTTGAATCAATTGAAGAAGTTGTTTTAACTGACTATCGCACAGAAAAATTGTTTGTAGGGAATTATAGTGCTAAATTGGTTGATCCTTTTGTCAAAATTGACTCATTAGCAAATTATGAAAAACTCATTGGACGGTTTAAAGCCGTATTGAGTCTTTCTGGAAGAAGGGTTGTAATCATAGCAAATACAAAGTCTAATTTCATAGTAATAGGCTCTGAGAATGACAGATTAGAATTAATGGAGTATTTAACTAATAAACTTTTGTCTAATGGCTGAATCACAAGGCGTAATGGGCGATATGTGGAATGATAACGCAGTCGCACTTTTGGAATATCTAAATTGGGATCACATTGGAGATACGAATATGGATCTTCCTGGGAGTGACCAAAATGAATATGGCGTTGATGCTTTGACAGTATATTCGTCTCCACTTCTTGATGTCCTCCAGAGTTGCGTTGTTGAATCGAAGAGATACAGTACTAAAAGTATCTCTCAATCACTCATCCAGAAATGGATTGACAGATTACGCCTTAAGATTGACTCGTTTGCAAATTCTCAAGCACTTCTTGACAAATTTGGTGCTCTGAATGAGGCGTGCCAAATAAACCTGGGTGTTATTATGTGTTGGGTTCATGA
>NZ_PUED01000034.1 GCF_003024925.1 Paramuribaculum intestinale | reverse complement strand
TCAGATACACAACCAATCCATATACCATATAGCCCAATGAAAATAGCCATATTCGGCAACTCCTATCAGGATGAGCACGCCGACGGACTGCGCCGGCTGTTCGGCGCGCTTGGCCGTGCCGAGGGAGTGACGCTGGCCATACAGCATGCCTACGCCGATTATCTCCGCACTGTGCTCGGCGACGCCATGCCTGTCGCCGAACTGTTTGATCCTACCTGCGATTTCAGCGCCGGCCTGGCCTTGAGCATCGGCGGCGACGGAACTTTTCTCCATACGGCATTTCACGTGGGCGACAAGCAGATACCTATAATGGGCATCAACACCGGACATCTCGGATATCTGTCGGCGGCTCCGCTGGCCAATGCCGGAGCCATCGTGGAGGCGGCCGTGAGCGGCGACTATCTGGTGGAGGCGCGCACCATGCTGTCGGTGAGCCGCTCCTCTGAGCCGGAGGCCGGGAACGGGGAGTGGCCTTGCGCGCTCAACGAGGTGGCGATACTCCGTCAGGCGTCGGCCTCGATGATAGCCGTCGACACTACGGTCGATTCGCAGCCGCTCGCCCGATACCTCTGCGACGGCCTTATTGTGGCTACCCCCACCGGAAGCACGGCCTACAACCTGTCGGCCGGAGGCCCCATACTGGCTCCCTCGGCGCCGAGCTGGGTGCTCACCCCCGTGGCGCCCCATTCGCTCAACATGCGCCCCATCGTGGTGGCCGATTCGGCAGTGGTGGAGGTGGAGCCGCATTCGCGTGCCGGATTCTTCACCCTGAGTATCGACGGCATGGTGTGGACGCTCCCCGAGGGAACGCGTCTGCGCATCGCCCGGTCGAAGTTCCACACCAATGTGGTGCGTCTGCGTGGCACCACCTTCACCGACTCTCTGCGCGAGAAACTCCTCTGGGGTGTGGCTCATCAGTAAGCCTCGGCCCGGATATCACAGATAGATATCACAGATATATGCAAGAGCGCCCACGGTCCGAGACCGTGGGCGCTCTGCGCATATGACCGTATGGTCAGTGAGGATGGTTTACTTCACCACCGCCTTGACGGCCTTGCCCGAGGCGAGGCGCACGATGTAGATGCCGCGGGGGAGTCCCTGTGGATTCACACGGCGTCCGGCGATGTCGAAGGTCTGCGCGCCCTCGGGCACGATGATCGAGTTGCCCTCCACGCGCACGCTTCCGGCCTCCTGATCGGCACCCACGCCGTCAATGCCTGTCACTTCGGGCTTGAACTTGATCTGGTAGTCCTTGACAGACTCCGCTCCTGGGCGCTTGCCGCTCTCGAGGGCGTAGGCCTTGATCTGTCCGTTGATGACGGCCTGCGTGTCGTTGGTGAGCGTCAGCGGTCCGTTGTAGAGCTTCTCGGCGGTTCCGTCGAGCGAGTAGTAGATTGCCGCTCCTGCGGGTCCGGTGATGGTGATGACGGTCAGTGCCTCCTGCTCGTCGACGGTGATGGTGACGTCGCCCGAGAGGTATTCTCTCACTACCGACGCTTTGGCCTCATGCGAGGGGAGCATGTCGTCGGCTGTGGCGCGTGCGAGTATCTCGCCCGATGCCGTGGCGTCGAAGGCTCCGGTGTAGGGGTTCCATGTCTTGCCTCCGTCGAGCGAATACTCGATGGCTGCACCCTCTGTGGCACAGGTGATGCTGACGGTGGTCTTGTCGAGGAACGCAGCCTCGGCGGGATTGATCACGGGGAGTGCCACACGGTCGATGGCCTGCGATGCGGTGAGGTAGATCACCGGCTTGTCATTGTCGTCGGCGAGCACGTAGCCTGTGAGCTTCCATGCCTCGGCGTCACCCTCGGGGATGGCGGCGAATGTCGTATCGATGGCGTATGTGTTGCCCTCGGCGTCGGTGGCGTTGCCTTCGGCCACGGTGACTCCAAAGAGTGTGGCGGGCGCGGGGGTGCTGATAGCGAAGCTTTCGTCCTCGTCGAGCAGCTCGGCGTCGGCGTCGATCTCATGGATCGAAGCGGTGTTCTTGCTGTTTCTGACGAGCACGATGTCGGCGAGATACTTGCCCTCTTCGGCCTCGGCCGGAGCGGCAGCCACCACGGCGAGATTACCCTCTTTGTCGGCGGCCATCACCGTTCCCTCGGCAGCAGCCACCACTTTCAGATGCTTGCGAAAGTGGTAGAGATTGTTGGCGTTGTCGCCTCCGGCCATCTCGGCGAGCGTGTTGACGTCGGAAGCATCCTTGCTGAGGGTCAGCGTGGTGATGCGGTCGCCGGCGAGATATCCCGGACGGAGCGGGCACTTGAATGCCACGGTGGTGTTGTGGGTGTCAAATCCGGCGAGTTTTGCGGCGTCGTAGGCCTCGTATTCGCCTCCGTTGATGCTCATGAGTATTTCGAAGTCGGCATCCTCCAGTTCAGCGTCGGGGCTGCTTACGCTCACGGTCTTGATGAACGATGCTGCGAGCTTCGATGCGTCGTCGGCGTCGGGAGTGGCCACGATCTCATTGCCTTCGGCTGTCACTTTGACTGTGGGCAGCGGTGCGGCCTCGGTGATGGAGTAGTCCTTGATCTTGAGCGCATAGCCTGTGGCTGTGGCGTTCTTGAAGATGTGCCCCTGGATATTGAAGTAGATATCCTTGCCTTCGGTCTTGGCGTCGTTGTAGGCCTTTATGATCTCGGCCTTTACATCCTTCACGGCAGGCTCTTCGGTCTCGTCGCCGTCCTCGGCGAGTGCGGCAGTCGACTCTGCGGCGGGCAGCAGCGACCAGTCGATCTCGAGGTTGGTGCCGAGTCCTGTGGTGGAGAATACCGGGTCGGTGTCTTCGTTGGCGGTCAGCTTCACATTGTTGATGGCCACATAGTCGGCTATGTTCGAGTCATCGAAGGTCAGCTTGGCCGCGTCGGCCTCGTTTGAGGCATCGTAGCAGAGATCCTTCCTGATCGGCGCTCCGAGGCGATCCATGTGGTTCTTGTACATCGGATTTCCTTTTCCGAGTTCGCCCCAGATTGTTTTGTCAGGGTCGTTCTGCTCATCATAATCGCTATATGAGTGCCCCTTGATATAAGCCCAGTTGTAGCGCTGATTAATGCCGCTGTCGTATTTGCTGCCTTCGAGACCTGTCAGATCCGCAACCATGACTCCGCTCATCTCGGCTGGTGTGAATGTGATGGTTGTGATCTGATCACCGATTCGTGGCAGACTCCATGTGCTGAAAGATGTCCACGTATAGTAGTTGCCGTGTACAAACGTGAACTTGGCGTTGTTCCATTTGTTTTTTGTGTAGGCGATGATATATCCGTCGGCTTCGGCGTCGCGAAGATACATGTATTGGTATGTGGGGTCGAATCCGAGTACCACCATCTTGCCGTCAACCCGATAGTACTTGTCCTTGAGCTGTTCGGCTGTTTTTCCATTCAGTTCCTTCTTTACCTCGGCTATGGAGTTGTAACCCGGAGCGGTGCTTATGATATCGGTCACTGTAAGGGTGAATGGTTCGCTGACAGCAAATGGTGCTTGAGAGTAAGCGCAATCCTGTGTATTGACGCTGACCCTGATCTGCCGGTTGTCATCAAATACGAGTGATGTGAGTGTGGCTGATGTAGTTGTTTTCGAACCGGTTATGTCAGAATTTGACGTGGGATTGTAATAGGAGTAGAAATAGTTTTTGGTGGTTCCGGCAGCGCCGCTGAATTGCAAAAGCATTCTTCCGCTAACCATTTTGATGGTAGCTTCGGCAGCATTACCTTCCTCGTTGAGTTTGTATGAGTCTTCAACCAGTGTCGTTCCGTTGCTGATATTTCCAATGTTGACGGTAGGCATTTTGGGGGCGATGTTTATGCCTCTGGGTATGATGTAGTAGCCTCCGTTGCCTTCGGTATCGTATTCGACAATACCTGTGATTACAACATCAGCGCCGTCAGTAAGTGCAGTGGTAGACGGGATGGCATACGTGTTGTTCGGAATCTGTGATATGAATCCTGTAGCGGTGGTAAGTCTTACGTCGATCTGTGTGTCGTCGGCATAATGGAAAAGATTGCCTGTCTTTGTATATTTGGCTTTTATGTAGACGATTTTCCCATAGTCGTCGGCGCTGAACTTTTCTATAGGATTGCATATATAAGTGTCGGTGACGAATTTCAAGCCTTTGGCGATGTTGTCTTTGAAAATGTCAGTGTAACGCTTATATGCGCCGGCGTAGCAATAGTCGAAATAGTCGATGTCGTTGGCTTCGTCTTTGAGTAATATGTAGGGGTGTCCCTGATCGTCGAACGAAAGTTGTCCGACAGCTCCTCCGGCGGGAATGAACGGTATCTGGTTGAACACACGTCCGGCGGTGGCCTGGAAGGCTGCTCCGGGCCATGCTTTTGAGGCTGTGGTAACCTTTGCATTCATTCGAGAAACGAATTTGAGGGGAGTGCCTGTGGTGTCTCGGGCGTAGACTATGTAGGTATTTGGATCGGCTGTGTATGTGCCTGATGCGAGAGTCTGTATCGGGAAGTCGAGATATACGAGCTTACCGTTGTTGGCTTTGTCAAGGAGCTGACCGGCATTGCTGAACCTTATGCTCTCGATTTTTTTGAACTGATAGGTGGCGACTCCCGAGCATATCTCGTTGCCGTCGACTGTGGCATAGCTGCGGATTGACAGATATCCGTCGCCGGTCACTGCGATAGGATCCTCGCCGACGAGTGTGGCTTTTGACTTGTCAAACGTCTTGTCGTCGAGCTGTGTGTCGCCGAAGATGTAATAGATCTTCGCTTCAGGATATATGCAGGCGGCATTGTGGGCTGCGGTTACTTTCAGGTCTTTGAAGAGATTGTAGATGCCGGTGGCATTGCTCTGAACGGCTCCGCTTGAGATTGTCACCTCGGGCACCATCGGGAGCTGAACCGGAGGTGCGATTTTGGATGTGTATCTGATTTTCAGACCATCGAACCCGAAGGCCATGTCAAGGCCGTTTTTCTGGTCGGTGGTGGCGGCATAAGTACCTGTGTTGAAAGGATCGTATGAAATCGATGCTTTGACAGTGTATGTGGAGTTGCTTGCGTCGAGTCCTGCGACGTTGGTGATGGCGCTTATGACTGGGGCAGTGCCTCCTATTGCTCCGGTGGGGGCTGTTACGTTGGAGTTGGCGTATGTCGCGCTTGTTCCGGTTGCGGCATAGTTGTTGAGCTGATATTCCACAGAATATGCCTCGTTGATGTCGTCGGAGGCCGAATAGTCGGGATCAAGGGTGGTGTAGAAGGTCACGCCGATCGTTGCGCCGATGATCTTCCTGACGGGGTCGATGATGACTGTCGGCTGGTTGGGTTTGGGTGATGCCGGGCGTGTGAATGTGGTCATTGCGTTGCCGATGCGTGTCTTGACAGTGGCGCCGTTGAGTTTTATCCGTTCTGAGCCGGTGGCTTCTGTCCAGTCTGTGGCGTCGTCGTCCTTGTAGTAGATGACGTCGGCATAGTTCTTGCCATATTTCATAGTGTTGTCATACTTAGGCATCCATCCGTCGGAGTTGTCGTAGTATTGCACTATGATCTTGCGTATCTGCAGATAGTAATATCCATCAGGATTGACAAAGTCCAAAGTCAGGTTCGGCTCGTCGCCATATATTCGGGAACTTTCGTATTTGACGGTTATGCCGTCGTTGTCCAGGTTGACTGCGCTCAGTGTGAATCGGTCGTCTTCAACGTCGGAGCTGAAGTCTTTGATGCACTTGATGTTTTGTTTGTATGCTTGCAACGCCTTGTTCAGGTTGTTGCCATACATGTTTGTCTGTATCTGAATTGATTTGATGCGCTTCTTGTCGCTCAACGAGATTTTGAGTTTTGCTCCGGTATATGTATAGATATTGGTGTTGATATACGATGTGTTCTGATACCAGGCAGGATTTTCGTTTTTCGGCGTTGTCGAGCAGTTGGAGAAGTCAAAATCGATAGTCAGCGGGTCATCGTCGTCGGCAGCCGATTTGATCAGATATTGCCCGTAGCCGTGAGCGTCTTGTCCGGTGGGAATGTCTGTTGGTGTTATGGACTCTGAGTCAGACAGGGTGTAGTCGGCGGTATTGGTGGCGCCTTCAAGCGCTCCTTTGACTCTTTTGCCCATGCTGACCAGGCCGTTGGTGAAGTTGGATTTGGTGACAGTGTAGGTTTTAGTGACTGGTGAATGCTCCTGGGCGGCGGCGTGGTGTGGCGATAGGCCACAGAGAGCTGCCACCCCGAGAAGGGTGAGTAGAAGTTGTTTCATAATCTTTGTCCTGTTGTTTGATTAGAAAAATGATTAAAACTGGATAGTATAAAATTTATGAATATGCAGAATTAGCATGGCCGTCTGATCGGTCGAAAAAATCGGTTGTGAAGTTAAAAATTGGATAATAGTGCGAATATTTTGGGAGAAAAGTTTAACAAGATTGTAAAAGTGTGTCAGGGGGGGGGTACAATACTGTTTACTAAAGCGCACAAACGTGCGCGTGAGTTGCGAAATGGGAATTTGTGAGAATAGTGTATTTAATAGGAATAAAAATAGTATATCAGGTTCGATTGTATTAGGGCGGCCTGTGGCGGCCTTGGAAATGTAATCGGACTGATCGGGTAAATGGTGTGGCGATGTCGGGCAGGTGAGTGGTCGATAGGGTGTGAAAATTGGAAGAAAAGTCGAATGGTGTTAATGATGCTTAAAGTTGTGTGAAATATTTGTGGGCGGCGTTTCCGCAGGTGCAAATAGTTGAGTACCTTTGCACGCGTATTTTTCGGAGGGAGTGTTTCGCATCTGGAACCAATCACTGAGATGTTAGCATAAATCGGAAAATAGTAAGTTACACGATAAATAATAAGCGTATGAATTTAACCATGTTGAATCTGGCCGGCCTGATGCTGGCCGGCGCAGTGGCAACAGTAGCCGTCGGATGCAGTGGCGGCGATCAGCAGCAGATGCAGCAGATGGCTCCGAGCATAGCCACGATCACCCTCGCGGAGGGCACGTCGGATCTCGAGAGCAGTTTCCCGGCTCTGATCAAGGGCAAGAGCGACGTAGCGATACGTCCGCAGGTGACAGGTTTCATCACTAAAGTGTGTGTCGACGAAGGCCAGCAGGTGAGCAAGGGTCAGACACTCTTCATTCTCGACCAGGTGCAGTTTCAGGCTGCCGTGGATCAGGCCGTGGCGGCTGTCAACGCAGCCCAGACCGCAGTGTCGACCGCCCAGATGACCGCCGACACCAAGAAGAAGCTTTACGACAAGAACATCATAAGCCAATATGAATATCAGGTGGCCGACAATCAGCTCCAGAGCGCCAAGGCACAGCTCTCGCAGGCTCAGGCTCAGCTGATCAACGCCCGCAAGAATCTGGCATATACGGTGGTGACTTCGCCTTCTAACGGCGTGGTGGGCACGATACCCAACCGCGAAGGCTCGCTGGCGTCGCCCTCGTCGGTGGAGCCGCTGACCACGGTGAGCGACAACAACGAGGTGTATGCCTACTTCTCGCTGACCGAGCGCGATCTGCTCTCGCTCTCCGACGGCGGCAAGCGCTCGCTCAAGGAGGCTATCGCGGCGATGCCCAAGGTGAAGCTGCGCATGGCCGACGGCCAGATCTATCCTCTGGAGGGCACTGTGGCCACAGTCAGCGGTGTGATCGACAACTCGACCGGCTCTTCGAGCGTGCGCGCGCTGTTCAATAATCCCGACGGACTGCTCCGCAGCGGCGGTACGGGCCAGGTGATCATCCCCAATGTGCAGGACAATGTGATCATCATCCCGCAGAAGGCCACCTTCGAGCTTCAGGACAAGCGCTTTGTGTATGTGGTCAACGACTCCAACAAGGTGGTGTCGACTCCGATCACCATCGAGGCTTCCAACGACGGCAAGACCTTCATCGTCACTTCGGGTCTCAAAGCCGGCCAGCGTATAGCAGTAGAGGGCGTGGGCACGCGTCTGCAGGACGGCATGGCCATCACTCCGGTGGATCAGGCCGCGCAGGCGGCAGCCGCGCAGCAGAGCGCCGAGGGTGTGGCAGCCGAGTGAGCCACTCTCTCTCATACACACAAATATTCAGAATAAAGTTAGTATTTGACAGATGAAATTAGATACGTTCATTAACCGCCCGGTGCTGTCGACGGTAATCTCGATATTCATCGTGCTGCTGGGTCTGATCGGCCTCTTCTCGCTGCCGGTGACCCAATTTCCCGACATAGCGCCGCCTACGATACGCGTGTCGACCACATATCAGGGCGCCAACGCCCAGGCTGTGCTTAACTCCGTGATAGCTCCTCTTGAGGAGTCGATCAACGGCGCCCAGGGCATGACCCACATGGAGTCGACCGCCACCAACTCCGGCTCGGCCGACATCACAGTGTATTTCGAGCAGGGCTTTAATCCCGACATGGCTGCCGTCGACGTGCAGAACCGTGTGTCGAAGGCTCTCAACCTGCTTCCCGCCGAGGTGACTCAGGTGGGTGTGCAGACAGCCAAGCGTCAGTCGTCGATGCTTCTGATGGTGTCGCTCTACGACGCTTCGGGCAACTACTCGATGGAGTTTATCGACAACTATGCCAAGATCAATATCATTCCCCAGCTGCAGCGTGTGTCGGGCGTGGGCGACGTCATGTCGTTCGGTGCCGACTACTCGATGCGTATATGGCTCAAGCCCGAGGTGATGGCCCAGTATGGCCTGATGCCTTCGGATGTCACCTACGCTCTTTCGGAGCAGAATATCGAGGCCGCTCCGGGTACGTTCGGCGAACAGGGCGACCAGAGCTTCCAGTACACGATGAAGTATAAAGGCCGTCTGACCACTCCCGAGCAGTTCGAGGATATAGTGGTGGCCGCCAAGCCCACCGGCGAGATACTCCGTCTGGGTGATGTGGCCGAAGTGGAGCTGGGACGTCTGACCTACGGATTCTCCAACTCGCTCAACGGCAAGGTAGCCACGTCGTGTATCGTCTTCCAGACCGCCGGCTCCAACGCCACACAGATCATCAACGACTGTCTGGCCGAGATCAAGAAGATGGAGGGCGAGCTTCCCTCGGGTCTGAAGATAGCGATACCGATGAACAACAACGACTTCCTCGATGCCTCGATCCATGAGGTGATCAAGACCCTCATCGAGGCGTTCATCCTGGTGTTCTTCGTGGTGTATGTGTTCCTGCAGGATATCCGCTCCACGATCATCCCGGCCATCGCGATCCCGGTGGCTCTTGTGGGTACGTTCTTCTTCATGAACCTCATCGGCTTCTCGATCAACCTCATCACTCTGTCGGCTCTCGTGCTTGCGATCGCGATTGTGGTCGACGACGCGATAGTGGTGGTGGAGGCTGTCCACGCCAAGCTCGATGTCGGCTACAAGAGCTCTCGCCGCGCAGCCATCGACGCCATGGGCGAGATAGGCGGCGCCATCATATCGATCACTCTGGTGATGATGCTCGTGTTTATCCCCGTGTCGTTCATGACCGGCACCACGGGCGTGTTCTACCGTCAGTTCGGTCTGACGATGGCTATCTCCATCGGTATCTCTGCGCTCAACGCCCTGACGCTGTCGCCGGCTCTCTGCGCCGTGTTCCTGAAAGCCCACGGCGACGACTCGTCGCTCAAGGAGCGCATGGGCAAAGCCTACGGAGCGGCCGCCGAGGCTGTCGTAGGTCAGGCCAAGCGTCGCTTCACACTCGATCTTCCCCCGCTGATCACCTTCGCATTCCTGGCCGCCACGATCACCTTCATGGTGCTCGGCTGGTATAACGTGGCTCATCCGGTGAAGCTGGCCATCGCCTCGGTATGTGCCGTGGTGGCAGTGCTCGGCATCTTCGGCAAGCGCTTCCACAAAGGCTTCGAGATCGGTTTCGGCCGTATCATGAAATATTACAACAAGGTCACCGGCTGGTTTATCAACCACAAGATCACCGCATTCTCGCTGGTGGCAGTGGCAGTGGCCGCGCTGGTGTGGCTCATGAGCATCACCACCTCCACTCTTGTGCCCAACGAGGATACCGGAACGTTGTTCTGCATGGTCGACATGCCCCCGGGCACATCGCAGGAACGCACCGACGCCGTGCTTGAACAGCTCGACCAGATTCTGGCCACGGTGCCGGAGATCGAGTATCGCCAGAAAATTTCAGGCTACAGCTTCATGGCCGGCCAGGGCGCTACCTACGGCACAGTCATCATCAAGCTCAAGAACTGGGAGGAGCGCAAGCGCAAGGATCAGTCGTCGGACGCCATCCTGGGCAAGCTCTACGCCATGACATCCGTGATCAAGGACGGCCGCGTGGTGATGTTCGCGCCCCCGATGATATCGGGTTACTCGCTGACCAACGGTTTCGAGATCAAGATGCAGGACAAGACCGGCGGCAGTGTCGAAGACTTCTTCGCTGTGGTGCAGGGTTTCCTCGCACAGCTCAACCAGCAGCCTGAGGTGCAGGTGGCCATGACCACGTTCAACCCCACCTTCCCGCAGTATCTGGTGGATATCGACGCCGCCAAGGCCAAGCAGGCCGGCCTGTCGCCCCGCGACATTCTGACCACGCTGCAGGGTTACTACGGCGGTATGTATGTCAGCAACTTCAACCGTTTCGGCAAGATCTACCGCGTGATGATGCAGGCCTCGCCCGAGGCGCGCGTAAGCCCCGAGACCCTTGCGTCGATCAAGGTGCGCAACGGCGGCGAGATGGCATCGCTCTCCAACTTCGTGACCATGCAGAAGGTGTATGGCCCCGACCTGCTCAACCGATTCAACATGTTCCAGTCGATCTCGGTCAACGGTAACCCCGCACCGGGCTATACGTCGGGCGACTGTCTGGCGGCCATTACCCGCGTGGCGCAGGAGACTCTCCCGCCGGGCTACGGCTACGAGTATTCCGGCATGACCCGCGAGGAGGCTTCGAGCGGCGCCGGATCGACCACAGCCGTGATCTTCGGTCTCTGTCTGCTCTTCGTATATCTGCTGCTCTCGGCCCAGTATGAGAGCTACATCCTGCCGATGTCGGTCATCCTGTCGATACCGTTCGGTCTGATGGGTACCTTCATCTTCGCCCAGATCTTCGGAGTATCCAACAATATCTATCTGCAGATCGCCCTGATCATGCTTATCGGTCTGCTGGCCAAGAACGCCATCCTTATCGTGGAGTTTGCCATCGAGCGCCGCCGCACTGGCATGTCGGTGGTCAATGCCGCCATCCAGGGTGCGTCGGCCCGTCTGCGCCCGATCCTCATGACCTCTCTGGCCATGATCATCGGTCTGCTCCCGATGATGTTCGCCTCCGGCGCCGGCGCCAACGGCAATCGTGCCCTCGGCACCGGATCTATAGGCGGCATGCTTATCGGTATGTTCCTGCAGATATTCATCGTGCCCGCCCTCTTCGTGATCTTCCAGAAGATCCAGGAGAAGATCACTCCGATAAAGTGGGAGGATACCGACAACGAAGGCATCGAGAACGAGATCGAGCAGTATTCGCGTTAAGAGATCGTCTAAAATTCATATCACTTTGCTTTTGAGAGTCTTTTCAGCGTCTTTTTGTTTGCTCTTCGGTCATGTAGCTACGGCTACACTCCCTCATCACAAACAAAAATCCATCTGACAATCCTTCTCAAAATCCGTATAATATAAATTTAGACGATCTCAAAGAGGGACAATTCACATATATCATCAAATGAAAATCAATCGCATCATAATATCTACGGCAGCAGCCATGGCCCTCACGGGCCTGGCCGGCTGCAACATGTACGGCAAATTCAAGATGCCTGACGACTCCCAGCTCGGAAAAGCCTACGCCGAGGCCAAGGAAGCTCCGGTGGACAGCGCCGCCTTCGGCAATCTGCGCTGGCAGGAGGTGTTTACCGATCCGGTGCTCACCGATCTAATTTATCAGGCGCTCGACAATAACAAGGATCTGCGCAACGCCAAGCTCAACGTCGACATTGCCGCAGCCAACCGTCTGGGCGCGCGTCTGGCCTATCTCCCCTCGCTGTCGCTCGCGCCCAACGGCGCCGGCGCCAAGTATTTTGACGTCACCGACATGAGCTGGACCTATCAGATACCCGCCGCCGCAAGCTGGGAGGTGGACATCTTCGGACGTCTGCTCAACTCCAAGCGCGGAGCTGAGGCCGCCTACCGCCAGACGGAGGCTTACCGTCAGGCTGTGCGCTCGCAGATAATCGGCGGCGTGGCCAACTGCTACTATACCATAGCCATGCTTCAGCAGCAACTCGATCTGAGCCGCCGCACGGCCGAACTGTGGGCCGAGAACGTCACCACGATGAAGGACCTCAAGGAGGCCGGCCGCGTCACCGAGGCCGCCGTGGTGCAGAGCGAGGCCCAGTATCTGAGCATACTCGGCTCGATCAAGGACCTGGAGGACAATCTTCATCAGGCCAACAACACCATGTCGCTGCTGATGAACACCATGCCTATGGAATGGGTGACATCGCCCGACGCCACTCTGACCGCTCCGGAAATGCTTCGCGAGGAGATACCGATGCGCGAACTCGCCGCCCGTCCTGACATACGCGCCGCCGAAGAGAGTCTGGCCGCTGCCTACTACACTACGGCAGGCGCCCGCTCGGCCTTCTATCCGTCGCTCAACATCACTGCCAACGGAGGCTTCACCAATCTCGTCGGAGGCATGGTGATGAACCCCGGCAAGTGGTTCATACAGCTCGCCGGACAGCTGACGGCTCCGCTCTTCGCACGCGGACAGAACATAGCCCGCCTGAAGGCTGCAAAAGCCCAGCAGGAGCAGGCGATGAACAACTTCGAATATGCGCTCATGTCGGCATCGGCCGAGGTGTCGAACGCCATGATGCTCTATCAGAAGAGCACCGAGAAGGCCGTTCTGCTTCAGGAGCAGGTGGGCAAGCTCGCCACTTCGGTCGAGATCACCGAGGAGCTGCTTAAGCTCGGCGGCATGTCGACCACATATCTTGAGGTGCTGACGGCCCAGCAGCAGCTGCTGTCGGCCCAGATGTCGGAGCTGTCGTGCAACCTCACCACCGCCCAGGCTGTGATCAACCTCTATCAGTCGCTCGGCGGCGGCCGGTAATTATCCATCGAGTATCAACCTTAATCATTTCCATCATGGCAAGCAACATCAGTCCACTGGCCCATGTCGATCCGACGGCCAAACTCGGCGACAATGTCACCATCCATCCTTTCGCGTTTATCGACGCTGACGTGGAGATAGGCGACGGCTGCGAGATAATGTCGTACACGTCCATAATACGCGGCTCCCGCATGGGTCGCAACAACAGGGTGTATCAGGGCACTATCATCGGCGCCGACCCGCAGGATTTCCGCTGGAAGGGCGAGAAGACCTACTGCTACGTGGGCGACAACAACGTGATACGCGAGCATGTGATAATCAACCGCGGCATAGGCACCGAGGGTGGCACCCGTGTGGGCGACGACACATTCATCATGGCCGACACCCATATAGGGCACGATACGGTCATCAAGGGCCGCTGCGTGATAGGCAACGGCGTGACCATAGCCGGCGACGCCGAGGTGGGCGAGTGCTCCATCCTCTCGTCGGGTGTGATGCTCCACGAGAATTCGCGCGTGGGCGACTGGGTGCTTATCAAGGGCGGCTGCCGCATTACCGGCAATGTGCCTCCCTACGTGATCATGGCCCACAACCCGACGAGCTACTTCGGTGTCAACGCTGTGGTGATGCGCAAGCATGGCTTCACCGACGATCAGGTCGATGATGTGGCCAAGGCCTACCGTCATGTGTACCAGACCGGCACATCGGTGTTCAACGCCATGAAGCGTATCGAAGCCGACGTGGCTCCCTCGGAGGTGCGCGACAATATCATGCGCTTCATCAACGACTGCAAGCTCCGTATCGTGGCCATACCCCGCGATCTTGAGTGATAATCCGCGCCCGCGTGGCGTCGAAGTTCGCAGGGACGGACGTGTCAGCGCGGCTTCTGCTGTCTGAAACACTCTGACGACGCCTCCCGCTTGAGTAGTGAAATCAAAGGTGCTGTGCCAGGAAGTTATGTTCCGGCGCAGCACCCTTACGTTTGCGGAGGGATGATTGTGGAAACCGCGGAGGGGATGATTGCGTGGGAGTCGAGGGGTGTGTTGCCAGGTGAGTCGCGTGGCGCGGCATTATTGTTTTGGGAAGTAAAAAAAAATGAGTACTTTCGTAGCGTGTTAGGCCGTCCCGCAGTTTTGCAGTCGGGCGGGCTTGACACTCTGTATAACCCAATGCCGAAAAAAGACATGTTTTCAGGAATAGTAGAAGGAACCGCCCGTGTGGTGTCGGTCGTGGCCGACGAGGGTAACGTGCATCTCACCCTACAGTGGGATCTGGCCGACGAACTGCGTATCGATCAGTCGCTTGCCCATAACGGCGTGTGCCTTACGGTGGTCGCCCTTCCGGGCGACGGCACCTATACGGTCACAGCCATCAGCGAGACGCTGCGCCGCTCCAATCTCGGCGATCTCCGCGAGGGCTCGCTCGTCAATCTGGAGCGCAGTATGCCTGTCAACGGACGTCTTGACGGCCATATCGTGCAGGGACATGTTGACACCACGGCGGTGTGCACCGGCATAGAGGATGCCGACGGCAGCCGCTATTTCAAGTTTGAGTATGACATCGATCCGGCCATGGCAGCAAGGGGCTACATGACGGTCGAAAAAGGGTCGGTGACGGTCAACGGCGTGAGCCTGACGGTGTGTGACTCCGAGGCCCGGTCGTTTCGTGTGGCAATCATCCCCTATACCATGGATCACACCAACTTCTGCGAGATCGGGGTGGGAAGCCGCGTGAATATCGAGTTTGACATCATAGGCAAATATCTGGCCCGTCTGGCCGGATTCGCCGACAGATAACGCCCTTTTCGCGGCTAATGACACTGCATCATGGAATGGCTTGAAAGCGCGATATTGCAGCATTCGGCTCTGCAGGCCGTGATAGTGCTCTCGCTCATTGTGGCGGTGGGGCTCGGTCTGGGGAAGATAAAGATTTGCGGCATCACTCTGGGCGTCACCTGGGTGTTTTTCGCTGGCATTCTGGCCGGGCATGTGGGGCTGTCGATCGATCATCAGATGCTTCTTTATGCCGAGAGTTTCGGACTGGTGCTGTTTGTCTATGAGCTTGGCCTGAAGGTGGGTCCGGGATTTTTCAGCTCTTTCCGCACCGGCGGAGTGAAACTCAATGTGCTCGGTCTGACGCTTGTGATGCTCGGCACGCTGCTGGCTGTGGCCATGACGTTGGGTTTCAGCATCCCCATGGCCGATATGGTGGGCATAATAGCCGGGGCCACCACCAATACTCCCTCGCTCGGCGCCGCGCAGCAGGCTCTGCAGCAGATAGGACTGTCGGCTAACGGTGCCGCACTGTCGTGTGCGGTCACCTATCCTCTGGGTGTGGTGGGGGTGATCCTTGCCATAATCGTGGCCCGCAGGCTGTTCGTGAGGCCGTCGGATATGAAGCGTGCGGTCAGCGAAGAAACAAATCAGACTTATATCGCCGCCTTCCAGGTGCATAATCCTGCCGTGTACGGCAAGACGGTGAGGGAGGCGGCCGAGCTTATCAACCATCATTTTGTCATCTCGCGTCTGTGGCGTTCGGGTCATGTCAGCATTCCGACCTCCGACACCGAACTGATGGAGGGGGACCGGCTGCTGGTGATCACCACGGAACACGATGCTCCGGCGCTGACCATCCTCTTCGGTGCGCAGGAGAAAACCGACTGGAACGCCGACGATATCGACTGGGATGCCATCGATTCGTCGCTAATATCCAAGCATATCATAGTGACACGGCCGGAGATCAACGGCAAGAAGCTCGGATCGCTACGGCTGCGCAACAGTTATGGAATCAATATATCGCGTGTGTTGCGTTCGGGTGTGACGCTGCTCGCCACGCCTGAACTCGTGCTGCAGATCGGCGACCGTCTGACGGTTGTCGGCGAGGCCAAGGCTGTGGAAAATGTCGAGAAAGTGCTCGGCAACACCGCCACTGCGCTGCGCGATCCCAACATGGCGGCCATCTTTATCGGTCTGACCCTCGGGCTGCTGCTCGGATCGGTGCCTATCGCCATTCCGGGAGTGTCAACGCCGGTAAAGCTCGGCCTGGCCGGCGGCCCGATAGTAGTGGGTATAATCATAAGCCGGTTCGGACCCCGCTTCGGCCTCGTGACATATACCACCCGGTCGGCCAACCTGATGCTGCGCGGCATAGGTCTGTCGCTCTATCTGGCCTGTCTGGGACTGGATGCCGGCGCGCATTTTCTCGACACTATAATGCGCTCCGATGGACTGATATGGATCTCCGCCGGTCTGGCGATCACTTTCTTGCCTACGCTTCTCATGGCATACGTGGCGGTAAGGTGGGCCAAGGTTGATTTTCCTACGGCGTGCGGAATGCTGTGCGGAGCCATGGCCAATCCTATGGCTCTCGACTATTCCAACTCCACGATGGAGTGTGACGCTCCGTCGGTGGGCTATGCCACAGCCTATCCGCTCGCCATGTTTTCGCGTGTGGTCGTGGCTCAGTTGCTCGTGTTGCTCTTTTGTATAAGTTGAACGAATAAAAACGGATGTATTCCCATGAAAGACTCTGACAAGACCAATTCAGCCGACAACAGACATGTGACGATCACCGTCGGACGCCAGTTCGGCAGCGGCGGCCGTGAGATAGGGCGCAGACTGGCCGATGCGTTCGGATTCAGGTATTATGACAAGGAACTGCTCCACGAAGCCGCGCAGCGCGCCGGCGTGAGCACTGAGTTTTTTGAAAAGAACGATGAGCGCTTTCCGTCGTTTCTCAACGGTATTTTTTCGTTTGCATTCGGTATGTCGCCGAGCAATATATATGCCGGTTCCACCTCTATAAGCGACGATTCGCTCTATCGCGCACAGTCCGATTTTATCCATTCGCTCGCCGACACCGGTTCGTGTGTGATAGTAGGCCGTTCGTCGGACTATGTGCTCCGCGATCATCCCCGCACGGTCAACCTTTTTGTGCATGCCCCGATGGAGCGGTGTATCGACCGCATAGTGGCACGCGATCCGTCGCTGAGCCGCGAAAAGGCGCGTGCACGCGCTGAAAAGATCAATCGCCTCAGAGCCAATTACTACAATTTCTATACCGACAAGACCTGGGGAGCCGCATCGAGTTATGATCTGACTTTTGACACATCGCTTCTTTCTGCCGACGACATAGTGGCTCTCGTGCGCCACTATATACAGATGCGTTTTCCTGACAATCTTCTCTGACATCTGATATCTTTACCTTGATTTGCACTTGTTAACCAAATTATTTTGGTTTGATAGATGCGAATCTTTATCTTTGGGCATCCATAGGTGTAATATTCCTTAGGGAGAGAATTGTATTATGCCGGCTATAAGGCAAAACATTATGATGTCTTATGGATATTGATGGCAGTACACTTTGCTGTTTAACCGATGTAACTATTTAACAAATATAGCCATGAAAAAAATGCAATATCTTTTACATGTGATCGTGGTGGCGATAGCCGCAACGTGTCTGGCCATGGTTGCGACAGGGTGTAATGATGATGGTCCGGTTGTCGATCGTATCAATAGCGAGGTTGATTCTATAGCGTTGTGCAAGATCATGGCTGCCGGGCCGGTGTATTATGAGTATCAGCATAAATGGGATCCAAAAAAATCAATTCTCTTCCACCTGACTGGAAGGTGTACTGGCGGATGTGTGAAGATGGGAAAAATCATATTGTGGGAATGGTGGTCTGCGCTTATGACTACAGGTTGCCGGGGCATGTTTCCGAGGCGTTTGCCGATCTTGAGTATCTTGAGACTGTCGTCATCATGGGTCCGGGCTGGGAAGGTCAGCTGCCTGAGAATTTCGGACAAAATGTAACCGGATTAGGGTTGAAGGAAACCTTGTTGACCTCAGTAGATTGCAATATGAATTTAGCGGAAATGTGGCAGTTTTTCATACAAGACAATCCATTGTTGACCACACTCCCCGATTTGTCGACTTTGGGTCGTGATCTGGATTATCGCCAAGAGTTTAACGTGGTTATAACCAATAATGAAAATCTTTCCGGCCAAGTCCCGTCGATAAATATGCAGAACAAGCAGCGGTACTGTATCCAAATAAAAGGTAATGGATATACAAGTGTTGACTATCATCAGATAGGGCTGTACAGATGTCATTGGGGGATTGAAAATTGTATTGAGATGAGCAACAACAAGATTTCCGGAACGTTGCCGGATTATATAACCAACGATCCGCACAGACTCGTGAGGGCGTATTATATACTGAATCCACAAAGTGACGGATATGGCTTTTCCAATATGCCCTCGGATGAGGAAGTGGTCCGCATAAAAAAAGAGCTCGATCTGCCGAATTCCGCAT
>NZ_PUED01000339.1 GCF_003024925.1 Paramuribaculum intestinale | reverse complement strand
CCTGGGCTGGCGCGGGCGGCTGATCTCGCATGCTCCGCAGCTCGGCCGAACGGGGGGCGTCTCTCTCCTTCCCCCGGTCTACGCGTCACGCTCCCCTGCCCCGCTGACGCGTGGCAGGCGGTGGCGTGCCGCTCCGAACCGGGGATTCTGTCTGCCCGCCCCCTCCGGGGCTCCGATGGCGTCAACACCATCCGGCGGGGAGAGGAGAGAGGTAGTCAGCGGGAACCGTAGTAGAGGCGACAGTGCGCGCGACGCAGGCGGGGAGGAACGGAGCCGCGGAGCGTGCGGGCAGTCAGTAACCGGGGGTCGGAGCGGAGGGAGGACGCCGGGACGCGTAGCGGAGCGGTGGCCGAGCGAGGCGGAGACCCCGGAAAGGAGAGCCCACACACCACGCGCGGCGAGTCCCGGAGGGTACGAGGCAGCGCCGAGGCGGCAGCGCAGGAGAAGAGGCGGGGAGGAGAGAGAGGCGATCTGGAGGCGGGAAGGGGCGGAGCCGCGGAGCGTGCGGGCAGTCAGTAACCGGGGTTCGGAGCGGAGGGAGGACGCCGGGACGCGATAGCGGAACGGTGGCCGAGCGAGGCGGAGACCCCGGAGAGGAGAGCCCACACACCACGCGCGGCGAGTCCCGGAGGGTACGAGGCCGCGCCGAGGCGACAGCGCAGGGAGGAGAGAGGAGATGGGGGGGGGCGGATCCGCATGTGGGTGGCTTCGAGGGTGTGAGAATGAAGAAATGTGGATTTATCCATACAGATCACGATTCTAATTTATATCTTTGCACAAAACGCCCATATCATGAGTAAAGTCAACGCATTATTCCACATTGTCTTCGCCACTAAAGACCGTCGTCCATTTCTTCTTGACACTTTCAGAGAGGATCTTCACAAGGTGATCAACGACATTATAATTTCCAAGAAAAGCCGGCTTCACTCGATAAACAGCGTTACCGATCATCTACACATGCTCGTCGATCTGAACCCTACAGTGTCGATCTCCGAGCTAATAGCCGCTGTCAAGGCATGTGCGCACAACTGGATGAAAACAGACAGTCGTGCTGCCTTGTTCAATGGGTGGTGCTCAGGATATTATGCCTGTAGCTGCTCACCAAGCCACAAAACCAGTATCGAAACATATATCCTCCGCCAGACCGAGCATCACGCCATACATCTGTTTGACAAGGAGATACAGAAGATGTGTGATGTGTGGAATCTGTCATATCATCCTGAGGATCTGAAATAGTACCCACGCGAGGTGGGCCCTGGGCTGGCGCGGGCGGCTGATCTCGCATGCTCCGCAGCTCGGCCGAACGGGGGGCGTCTCTCTCCTTCCCCCGGTCTACGCGTCACGCTCCCCTGCCCCGCTGACGCGTGGCAGGCGGTGGCGT
>NZ_PUED01000338.1 GCF_003024925.1 Paramuribaculum intestinale | reverse complement strand
CCTTATACAGTGGTGATAAAGTCATAACAACAGGATATAACATAAAATTATTCCGAGTGAATACCGCTACATCATTCACTGAATTGACCGCAGGAGAAGATGAAGTAATCGCTATTGCACCCACTCAGATAACATTAGACTTACGTCTGATTCATAAATCTGATTATGTGATTCGGGCCTATGCGGAAAATAGAGAAGTGGCAATGGTTCAGTTCTCGGTCAATCGTCTGAATCCACGATACACAATCCGAATGACAAACGGAACAGACATTAGCCCATTTGACACGATGCGCTATGACGAGGTTATGGTGGATTATGACGGAAACGTTGTGGATTGTCCGGGTAGCCTTATCAGGATTCTTTGGTATGCTGATACCTACGCTAAAACCAATGTGCTTCTGAATGAGGGTGATGTAACACAGTTTCTTCTTTCATTGACCGGAATAGGCTCGTCTTACAACGATTCGTGGATTGAACTGCATACTATGTCAGAACTCAAGGAAGCACACTGCATTGCAACCGATGAAAACAATGACATCTTTACGGATGAGAATGGTAACGATTTAATTTTCAACTGATGAATTACATAATTGCAGACAAAACAAAGGCCGTTAACTACGGATTCCAAGTTGAAACCCATGTATGTAATGGGGATATGATGTGTATCAATGAAAAGGAATTGATGAACTCGGTTTGTATTTCCGGTACACTTAAAGAACGTGCTGATAAATTGAATGGCGTAGTGTGCGACCAGTATGATGCACTTGCTTTTATCAACAATAAATAAATCTGAAATAATATGTCTTACAGCGCACAAGGTAGTATTACAATTAAGCGATTAAGGAATGGTGATACATTCTTTATTTCGCTTGAAATCGCCAATGGCATCCCCCTCTATCAAGGTGTGGATGACAAGTCAGGCACAGTATCTCCTGATTGGACGGTTGCAGCCAACCAACCTATCATCGTTCCCAATGTGACATCTGCAAGAGGCGCATCTGTGGCTTTGTCATTCCACCAATGGCAATACAACGGAGTCACCCTTAATTTTAATAGTACAACTGATGCGGATGGGTATCGGCTTGACAGTACGGGAGTGTTCAAGATGAACACAACCACCGGGGCATTACGAATCGTTAAGAACCTTGCAAGTTCAACTAATATCGCCAACGATACGCTTTCTTATTCTTGCGTGGCAACCGTAGGCGGTACGGAATACAACCTGCAAAAATCCATCGATGTGCTTATTCAGACTGTCGGTGCTACTTCTTATGCCGGTTATGTAAACGCAACCACCGAGCAGCTTACATCCGACATCACTTCAACCGTGCTTTCCACTAAGTTATGGCTTGGTGCATCGGAACTGACCAACTATTATGTGAAATGGTATAGGGA
>NZ_PUED01000337.1 GCF_003024925.1 Paramuribaculum intestinale | reverse complement strand
TCGCGGCAATCGATGAAGCCGAGCTTTCAAGACCTACACCAAAATCATGTCTAATGTGCATGCCGTGCCTTTTCAGGCTTTTGTATGCTACCGGAATGAGGATATCCGAGGCGTTGAGCATCAGGAACATAACGCAAATCCATGTTTTCATTAGGTATTATATATTGCAGTGTCCCTAACAAAGATGACTCTTTGGGATAAACACTTACGCGACCAACGCCAGAGCCATCTTTGATTATGCCAATATAATCCTTTGCCTGAACATAATAATCTATATAGCCGGCAATACCAGAGGCTCCGAAAACAGGATATTTCCCATTTTCAGAGTCGATATTCTTCTGCATCAAATTTGATGAAGCCTTATTACAAATATCTTGTAAAGGCCGAATTTCCCAGCCGTGGTTCATTGTGCAAGCATCTTTTGAAGTTCGACCATGCCACGGAGGAAGGTTTCCTCTGTGGTGTGAAGACGGTTCATGATTGATTCTGTGGGTTCAAACTCCACCTTTTCGCGGATAGTCTCCTTGTAGGTGTTGAAGGCAAGATCGTAGCCATGCTCGATTATCTCGCTCTGCGGCACAAGGAACGACTTGTCGGTGCGCTTACGCTCCGATTCTCCGGCTTTGCGGTCGTGGAATCGCGCGATGATGTCGGGTATGTCGTTGTCGGCAATCTCGTTGCGCTTCTGGTCGAGCGAAAAGCCGTCGGCTTTCATATCATAGAACCATACCCGGTCCGTGCCTCCGGCATTGGTCTTGGTAAAGATCAGGATGGCTGTCGAGACGTTGGAATATGGCAGGAATACTCCGGCGGGCATCGAGATGACGGCTTCAAGGTATTGGTTCTCCACCAGCTCTTTGCGCAGGTCTTTATGAGCTTTCGAGGAACCGGTCAGCACACCGTCGGGGACGATAGACGCACAACGGCCGCCCACACGTAGCGAGCGGATGAACAGGGCGAGAAACAGCAGTTCAGTCTTCTTGGTCTTGGCGATAGTCAGAAGACTCTTTGCCACGGCATCGTTGTCGAGGCTTCCGGCAAACGGCGGGTTGGCGAGTATAAGCGAGTAACGCTCCGTGTCGGTATTGTCGGCGGACAGGGAATCCTGCCATGCCACCTGCGGATTGTCAACATCGTGGAGCATAAGGTTCATTGCACCGATGCGAAGCATAGTTGCGTCTGTATCGAAGCCATGCAACATTGTGTTGCGGAAATGTTCCTTTACAGATTTCTTGGCAAGCTCTTTCTTATAACGCGAGTTCGGGATAAGGAACACCATAAAAAAGTTGAATCGGCAGCTTGAAAAAGCTGCCGATTTTTTTGGCAATATCACTGATGTTTAGTAATTTAGATGCAACAAACAATAAATACTGTATCATGATTACCGAAAGTAAAGTTACT
>NZ_PUED01000336.1 GCF_003024925.1 Paramuribaculum intestinale | reverse complement strand
CAATGAGGATATAATCGCAGCTTTTCTCGATGATAAACCTATTACCCGCAGGGATAAGGGCGAAGACTTCGCTGCCTACGTTGAAAAGCGGCTCGCCATAGACTATAACCTGAATAAGATTGGTTACAGCCGTTATCAGAATGGGAAAAGCGCAATGAATATCTTTCGCCAATTTCTGCTGACGACAGGTAAAGGCACATATAAACCTGATGCAATCTATATAGGAGAAATATCAGTTGAGCTCATCGACAAATACATCAAGTGGCGGCGTGAGTTCAAGAATAACTCCGACCAGACCATCAACCACGCGCTTACCCCAATCCTAAAAGCATGTGACAGCGCATGTACCGCCGGATATATCGACCGAGAAGTTAACGCCGAGTTGCAGGATATGCGCATCCAAGAGAAAGCATCTCTCGAAGTAGAGGGTGAGAAGGAATTCGACGGCAACTATCTGACCAAAGACCAACTCCAAAAGTTAGTGGAGTTCTATGAGAAAGATACCGAACCGCGCCGTAAGGAATACATAGAGATGTTCCTGTTCGCTTTCCATGCCTGTGGACTACGTATTGTTGATGTCATGACCCTGCAATGGGGACATATCAACTTCGAGAAACGAGAACTGAGCAAAGTCCTCATCAAGACCAACCATCGCCATAAAATCCCATTGACAGATCCGGCTATCCGGATACTCCACAAATGGCAAGCGATGGGTCGTAGGAAGAAATACGTGTTCGACCTCGTAAAAGATGAACTGAGCCTCAACAATGCCGAAGCCCTCTATAAGGCCCGTAACACCGCCACCAAGTGCGTCAATCAAGCCCTGAACGTAGTTGGGCAAAAGCTGGAGATACCCTTCAGCCTCTCCTTCCACTCCTCGCGCCACACCTTCGCCGTACTTGCCCTCAACGATGGATTGAGCATGACAGTCATCAGTCGTCTCCTCGGCCACGGCAGCACCGACGTCACAGAAAAAGTCTACGCCAAATTCCTCCCTCAGACCCTCACCGCCGAAGTCGAACGCCTAGGCTACGCCTACTTGCCAGAAGAATTATGATAAAACTAAAAAGAGTCGGCAGAACACCATAGCTTGCGGCAAGCATTGCAACGGGGAACACGACTTTGGAGTGTTCCCAGCCGCCCACGGCAAGGATTTTTTGTGGTAACGGTCGAGTTACCCAAAATCCGAATAGTTGCTATTCGGACACCTTGCTGTGCTCCGTTGAGCACCAACGATGCCATGAGAACTTATGAGAAAAGAATCATGTTGGGGACTTGAAAATTTGGTGATACCTCGCCTATATTGGGAGATACATGTACAACCTCAAGCTATATCAGGCAGAAAATATTTGGAATTATAGGGTTTTGATAGCTTACTTTGCACCGTCAATGACAATGAAGAACCTCCATGTATGAATCTCCCCATTGT